>DAOWNO010000012.1 GCA_030642525.1 Candidatus Aegiribacteria sp. | reverse complement strand
CTGCGATGCAAACAGTTTATATTCAGAGACCGGCGGCGGTATAAGAATTTACCACGACAGGAAGCTGGAGTATTTCGCCAGCCGCCCCGAACACTCAATTGCTCTTGTGATTCCCGGCAGAAATACTGATTGTACTGTAGACGGAAATACTCATGTATACAGAGTAGAATCCCTCCCTCTATTGAATTCAGGATACCGCCTGATAGTTGACAGCGGAGGACTGGCCTCTGCTTTTGGGGATTTCAAACCTGATCTGGTTGAGGTCGGAAGTCCCTATCTGCTTCCGATTCACACCAGGAAAGCACTTGGTAACTCTTCTGTTCCTACCGTAGGTTTTTATCACTCGGATTATCCTGACAGTTACGTTAAGCCTTTTATCGGCAAATTGTTTCCCGGACTTGCTGAACCGCTTACCAGGCTGGCCCGGAGTCATGTCAGGAGAACATACGGCGGTATGACAGCTGTTTTTGCCGCCAGCAGATGTATACTCCAGAAGCTTTATGATTCAGGAGTGAAGCGATTATTTCTTACTCCTCTCGGTGTCAGCACAGATCAGTTCTCTCCCTCCAGACGCTCTGATGATTTCCGGCGGACTCTGGGGGTTGACAGTGGAAGTAAACTTGTGCTTTACCTTGCAAGACTGCACAGGGAAAAAGGTCTTGATCTGCTTATTGCGGCATATCCGCTGTTCAGAAACACGGCTTCAATAAAACTTGTCATTGGAGGACATGGTCCTGCTGAAGGCAGGCTGAAGGAATTCATCAAGCAGTATCCCGAGGTACGCCGCCTGCCGTACCTTCCCGGTCGTGACGCCGTAGCTGAAGCAATGGCTTCAGCGGACGTATACCTGTCACTCGGTCAGTCAGAAACGTTCGGTCTGGCAGCTCTTGAGGCAATTGCATGCGGCACAACACCGGTTCTCCCTGATTCAGGCGCATCAGGTGATATGGCGGCGTCTCTGGGATTTGTTCCTCCTTACCGGTCAGACAGTCCGGAAAGCCTCGCAAATGCTATCGTGTACGCTGCGGAAATGTCCGATTCAGAGGCAAAGGATTACCTGAGACGATTTGCTCTCGCAGGACATGACTGGAATTCCGTATTCCGAAGGATTGAGGTTTTCTACGAGAGAATCATCAGTGCTTTCCGGGATGGAAATCCGGACAGCCTGATCCCTCCTGACAAATGGTGGGAGGAATAATGACTGAAAAGAAATGGGTTCATATCACACTGCACGATGTGTCTCCCAGGTATGAAAAAACCATCATGCGGATTCACGATGTACTGGTTGAACTGGGAGCGGCACGGTACAGTATGCTGGTAGTTCCCGACTTTTGGGGGAATTGGTCGCTTGAAGATTACCCGGAATTCTGCGAATGGCTCAGAGACCTGTCTGCAGAAGGAACAGAGATGATTCTCCATGGATACCATCACTATGACAGTATCGGCAGTCATGGAGCGGTTGATCGAGTCAGATCGGCGTTCTTTACGAGAGGAGAGGGTGAATTCCTGGGACTGGACTGCCGGGCTGCTGCTGAATTGCTCAAAAAAGGAAAAAATGAGCTTGAGCGAATTCTGAAAATTGATATTACGGGTTTCGTCGCGCCGGCATGGTTATACAGTACGGGAACACTTAAGGCTCTTTCGGAAACCGGATTCACATATGCTG
The DNA here is from genome assembly GCA_030642525.1 of Candidatus Aegiribacteria sp. Taxonomy (GTDB): domain Bacteria; phylum Fermentibacterota; class Fermentibacteria; order Fermentibacterales; family JCC-6; genus Aegiribacteria. The sequence goes on along the minus strand of DAOWNO010000012.1, from coordinate 14,898 downwards.
AAAGCAGATGGAGAACATGGAACCCCATGACCGGTCATACGTATCTTAGAGTACCGGTTGTGAATTATGCGGGAGGAGGCAGTCTGAAAAGATGGACGGCTGATCTCTGGGTAACGTCATCCAGAGTAGTCCTTGGCGGAATGCGGACTGTAAGGTTCGCGATTCATCCCGCTGATTTCGAGAATAAAATCACCAGAGGTAAAATTCAGAAACACCTTGAGATGCTTCTGAGTGAGAGAACAGCTCTGCGAGCAAATGGGGCCGGGCCTGACATCTAAACATTTTCAACATCGCAAGGTAACATGCAGGCTCTGCTGCATTCCCGCATATGGGGAATCATGCTTATATTCATTCGAACATCCGGCATCCGGGGACATGCACACTCCGGGTGAGCATCCACGCACAAATGGAACAGGGGACGGGAAATGTATCTAGGATTCGTCGATATGAATGCAGGATTTCTGATAATCATTGCCGCTATGATCATAGGCATGATAGCCAGATCAAAGGTAAACGGCACATATAAAAAGTTCAGTCAGGTTACCACTGACAGAGGACTCTCCGGGGCTATCGTCGCGAGACAGATACTTGATAACTATGGCCTGGCCAATATCGGTATTGAAGAAATTTCAGGGCATCTTACGGATCACTACGATTCCCGCAGCGGTACTCTCAGGCTCTCTCAGAAAGTTTACGAGGGGACATCGATTGCTTCTGTTGGAGTTGCAGCGCATGAAGCCGGTCACGCTGTCCAGGACGCGATGGGCTACAGTCCGTTCCAGATTCGACAGAAGCTGGTTCCGGTCGCCAATCTCGGATCCCAGATGCTGTTTCCACTGATAATCGGCGGTCTTTTCTTTCATATTACCGCGCTTTATTACATTGGCGCTGCTCTATACGGTGCAGCGCTGCTGTTTCAACTGGTTACTCTTCCCGTCGAGTTCGATGCAAGCAGAAGAGCAGTCGTTTACCTTGAGAGAAGCGGCAGTCTGACTGCGGGTGAGATGCAGGGCGTCAGAAAAGTCCTTGGCGCCGCAGCTATGACTTACGTTGCCGCTGCGCTTGCTTCTCTGGGACAGATGGTCTGGCTGCTCCTTGCCGGCAGGAGAAGATAATGGGTATTGAGACTCCATTCGTAATTATCCTCGTTTTCTTCAGTGTAGTATGCCATGAGATAGCACATGGATATGTTGCCCTGAAGCTTGGTGACCCCACAGCCTATAGAATGGGCAGACTCACATTTAATCCAATTCCTCACATAGATCCTATTGGAACCATTCTACTCCCGGCAATGCTGTTGATAACCAACAGTCCGATATTGCTCGCATGGGCAAAACCGGTTCCGATTGACCCGAGATATTTCCGAGATCCGAAGCAGGGAATGATGTGGGTCGCTATCGCAGGCCCTGCGACAAACCTTGCTATAGCCCTTTTGTTAACGGTTCTGCTTCATCTCGCATCCGGTATAATGCCGGCTTTGATAATGCACAGTCTGGCTATGGCCGCTCTGATGAACATAGTTCTCATGGTTTTCAACCTGCTGCCGATTCCACCTCTTGACGGCAGCCGAATTGTAGCGAGATTTCTTCATGGACAGGCTCTGTACAGCTATAGAAAGCTCGAGCGTTTCGGACTGTTAATAGTATTCGGCCTCCTCTGGTTCGGAGCCCTTTCAAGAATACTGTATCCGGCATTGAACTTCGCCGTCCGGTACCTCGATCTCAACCAGTTCTTCCGATAAGGGTCAAACCTTGTATTTTGACATTATGTCATTATAATATCTTCATGACGAGACCATTACGCATTATATTCCCGGGAGCGCTTTACCATATCTATGTTCGCGGTAACGGTTGCCAGTCTATTTATCTTGATGATGATGACAGGCATAAGTTTTCTGAAATATTTCAGAAAATACTGAATCGATTAAAGTGGAGATGTTATGCTCTCTGTCTCATGGATACGCACTACCATCTTTTTATCGAGACTCCCGAAATGAATCTGTCTATGGGAATGCAAAATCTTAACGGTATATACGCACAGTATTTCAATAAACACCATGATCGTGTCGGACATGTTTTTCAGGGGAGATATAACGCAATAGTCGTTGATGGTGAGAATTATTTTCTGGAACTATGCAGGTATATCGTACTTAATCCTGTGAGAGCGGGAATTGTTGAAAGGCCGGAAGATTATCACTGGAGCAGTTACAGGCAGATGGTTGGAATTGACAAAAGCATGCCCTTTATTAAGACCGCTGCCCTGCAGAAGCATTTTGAAGGTTCATCTGGAACAGCCGGAAGAAATTTCAGGAAGTTTGTACTTGATGGAATATCAGGTGATTCTCCGCTTGAAGATACCAAGGGAGGATTGATACTTGGTAAAGACGAATATGTTGAGTCTCTGAGAGATATAATGAATGATTCTAAGAATGAATCTGAATTTACGAAACGTCAGCGATATTCTAATAGACCTTCAATTGAGAAACTGCTTGCCCCTGGTGTGAGATCCGTAAAAGAAGCAAGGAACAAGGCTATATATAAGGCATATACTGACTATGGATACAGTCAGAAAGAGCTAGCTGATTTCTTAGAGCTTAACTTCGCAACTGTGTCACGTATTGTAAAGAAAGAGCGAGATTATAGAAATATTCATATAATATTAAGTCAATAAGTATAAATACAAGGTTTGACCCCTATAGAGTTGTCCACATTCCCGGATCTGAAGGCAGTTCGTCAAGGATCTCTTCATTGATGATGAGAATGTACTTCTCTTCAAGTTCCTGAATCAACTCAACAGTGGCCTGCTCCTGAAGTCTGCTCATAGCCATATCCTTCAGACTTCGCCTGACCTCATCAATTGTAGCAACCCTTGGAGGTATCACTTCTATGAGCCTGAGCAGGGCAGATCCATCATCAGCGAATACACTGACCGGACCCAGCCAGCTTGTAGTATCGGACGGATCGAGTAAGAAGACTTCTTCTCCGTTGCCTCCCGGAACTTCACCAAGTCTTAGAGGTCTGGTTATCTGGGGTTGAGTTGAATCTGCCGCCAGGTAGCCGAAACCGTCAAGCTCTGAGATGAATTCATCCAGTTCCTCTCTATATACCGCCTGCCGGAAATCATCTGTTCTCTCAACTGGAATATAAGCTGCCTGAAGTACACGCTTCTCCTCAATCATGAAAGGTTCTTCAAGAGTCTCGTATTCGTATATGATGTCTGATTCGGTTACAGTTACATTTGAGCGTATCATTTCATTATAGTACTCTTCGGAGGCGAAATTGAGCAGGTAGGTTTTGGATTCATCTTGCAGCGAGTCAAGTATTTCGGGAGCTTCCTCATGCATAAATTCATAGAAATAGCACTGCATCAGCAGGACTTGAATCATATCTTCAATCCAGACTGAAGATCCTGGCTGAACATCAATGCGGGTATCAAGATAAAGAATTTCATCTTCAAGAAATTTAACTGTCCAGTTTCCAAAATCTGATTCAACGATAACGACATCATCAGACATATCAGGATTATTTCCGATAAGGTGCTGGGCAAAGTCTTCAACTTTATCTGAATCATAGGTAACCGAGTAATCAGTGTAGATCTGGTAACTGATGTCCTGTGCCCATCGATTGAATCTTGCATTAGAAAGATCTCTTATCGCCATTTCACTAACCGTGGCTGGATCAGAAAGAGCATTTTTAATCAGGACGGAATCGACCATCATAAGTGTATCGAGCCTTACGCGGATGCCCGATTCGTCGGTTCCGATTTCATTGATCGATAATGTATCAAGATGCATGGCAAGTTCACGCTGCAGATTCGGGAGATGTACAGGACCGATATGAAATTCATTTTCAGAACCGGGATTGACTGTATATATCACATTCCTGCCCAGATGTTCGCCGTAGAACTGTATATCGGATTCAGTAACTTCAGCAGCCTCAATGTCAACCAGCATTTCTTTCGCGGCTGCGGCGATTTCGACCATCAACCACGAATTTCTGTAGGATAGAAAAAGAGAGTCAGTCAGATATCCCTCAGCTTCCAACTCCTTTTCAAGAATGACTCTTCTTCCGTACGCGACAATGAATTCCCCAATGATATTGTCCTTTGACAGGAAAGATTCTCTCTGAAGACTGTCCATTCCAAGCCATGCTTCACCAAGCTGTCCAACGGATACAGAGTCATTTCTGACAATCAGAATCCAGGTTGAATTATCTGCTGAAGGACCGAAACACGAAGTGAATACAAGTAGTAATAATACTGAGGCTGTTAAGTAGATTCTATAAAGTTTCAAGTTGAATATTCCTCTCTTGCTAAACTCGACCATCTTACAGATGGAGTGGTGTTCGGTTACAGAACAGTACAGGGTCTGTATTCCCCGAATTCATCTCTTAGTATCCTGCATATTTCACCAAGAGTAGCATAGCACCGCACGGAGTCAAGTATGAACGGCATCAGGTTATCAGTAGAATCTGCAGCTTTTCGAAGAGCTTTAAGACTTGTTTCAACAGCATCGTTATCCCTCTTTTTCCTTATGCTGTCAAGCTTGGAAAGCTGCGATTCGGCAACTGAAGGGTCTACCTTCAGAAGACCTTCAGGTGGATCTTCCTGAATTCTATAACTGTTAACCCCTACAATTACTCTTTCTTTACTTTCAATATCACGCTGATATCTGTAAGCTGAATCCTGTATCTTTCTCTGAGGATATCCACTCTCAATTGAGCTGACCATACCGCCCATCGAATCGATTTTTCTGATATATTCCAGCGCCTCGGCTTCTATTCTATCTGTCAGATTTTCTATAATATAACTTCCCGCCAGCGGGTCAACTGTATTTGCGACGCCTGATTCGTTTGCCACAATCTGCTGGGTTCGAAGGGCGATCCGCACCGCCTGTTCGGTTGGAAGAGAAAGGGCTTCATCCCTGCTGTTCGTGTGAAGGCTCTGGGTACCGCCAAGCACTGCCGCAAGAGTCTGAATTGCTACCCTCACAATGTTGTTATCCGGTTGCTGAGCAGTTAGAGAGGAGCCGGCAGTCTGAGTGTGAAAACGGAGCATCATGCTTTTTGGATTCTTTGCTCTGAACCTCTCTTTCATGATTTGTCCCCATAATCTCCTCGCAGCTCTGAATTTAGCTACTTCTTCAAGTAGATCATTGTGCGCATTGAAGAAAAAACTGAGCCTGGGCGCAAAATCATCAACATCAAGTCCTGCTTTAATTGCTGCTTCAACGTATGCAATACCGTCGGCAAGAGTGAATGCAACTTCCTGTGCAGCAGTACACCCTGCTTCACGAATGTGATATCCTGAAATACTTATTGTGTTCCATTTCGGCACATTGTCACTGCAGAAGCAGAAGATGTCAGTTATGAGTCTCATGGATTGGACAGGAGGGAAAATATAAGTTCCACGGGCCATGTACTCTTTCAGAATGTCATTTTGAATTGTACCGCGAAGCTTTTCGGCCTGGATACCCTGCTTCTCCGCAACAGTAATATACATCGCCAGGAGAACCGCAGCCGGAGCGTTTATGGTCATAGAGGTCGACACACTGTCAAGGGGAATATGACTGAACAGAATCTCCATATCAGAGAGGCTGTCGATAGCGACACCAACTTTACCTATCTCACCCTCGCAGAGTGGATGATCTGAATCGTATCCTATCTGAGTCGGTAGATCAAACGCCACAGAAAGTCCGGTCTGTCCCTGTTCAAGAAGATAGAGATATCGTTTATTTGATTCCTCCGCCGTTCCGAACCCGGCATACTGCCGCATTGTCCAGAAACGGCCCCGGTACATTGTGGGCTGCACTCCCCTCGTGAACGGGTACTGTCCGGGAAAACCCTGTTTTCTCAGATATTCATTATCCGGTTTTTCAGGAAAATAAACAGTCTCCACCGGCTCTCCCGATCCGGTGACGAAAGTCTCTTTTCTCTCAGGAAATTTTTTCAGGACTGGATCAAGAATGTTTTCTTTCCAGAGCTTCTTGTTCTTTTCGAATTCTGCATCACTCATTAGAGAGTTTTCCTCCGTGGGTTGTATATTTTCGCGTTCTCTTCCTTTCGAAGCACCCTTAAACCTCCAAGTGCAAGAGCTTCCATTTCCATCTCACCCTGATAGACAAGAATCTCCGCAATGAAACCTGTGCGGCTGCGAATCATTTCCACGAAATTCTTGTCATATGCGATTCCGCCGGTCAGGACTATTGCATCGACATTACCCTTAAGAACGGTTGCCATGGCTCCAATTTCTTTGCTGACCTGGTATGCCATTGCTTCGTAAACCAGAGCGAATTTACTGTCTCCTTTACTTATCTTATCTTCGACGAGCATCATATCGTTTGTACCAAGATAAGCAACAATTCCCCCGGCGCCCTTGATCATCTTTTTAACTTCCTGAAGAGTACGCTTTCCGCTGAAGCAAAGCGCTACAAGATCACCTACCGGCAAACCTCCGGATCTTTCAGGCGTGAAAGGGCCATCACCGTTAAGAGCGTTATTTACATCAATAACTCTTCCGGCTTTATGAGCGCCCACTGAGATTCCTCCACCGAGATGAACTACTATGAAATTTGCATTATCGTATGATTTATTAATATCTGCGGATGCTTTACGTGCAACGGCTTTCTGATTCAGTGCATGGAAGATCGATCGTCTGGGAAGATCAGGGTGACCTGAGAACCTTGCAAGAGGCTCCAGCTCATCTACAACAACCGGATCAACTATGAATGCGGGGCAGTTGGCTTCGTGAGCAAGTTCATTTGATATTGGAGCTCCCAGATTAGAAACATGTTCCCCCTGAACCCCTTCGCGGAGATCTTCAAGGAGCTTCTCGTCTACTTTGTATGTTCCTCCCTCAAGAGGGTATAGAACTCCACCCCGACCGACAACAGCGTCGAAGGATGGAATATCGTAACCAGCTTTCTCAAGCTCTTTTTCAATAACGTCTTTTCTGAAATCGTACTGTTCAAAAATATGGTCAAATCCTGCCAGATCATCACTGGAATGACATAATTTAGCAGACCATACTTCCTTTTTGCTCTCAAATACAGATATTTTCGTAGATGTGGAACCAGGATTGATCGCTAGTATTCGGTAGGTGTCTGACATTATTCTCCAATCGATTAATCTTATATACTTCAGAAGAATTCTAATTCACTCTATCAGGAAAGCCAAGAATGTGAGAAATGCAAATATAAAGATAATCGAAGAACTGAGGTTTCTTATCAAACAGATGAAACGCATACGAGAGAGCTTCAGATTACAGAAGGAAGAAGCTCTTGCGAAATCTGATCTTAAGGAACTTCGAAATCTAAGAGAGTTTTCAAGGACGATCTGCCAGCCGAAAATGAGGGATATATTCAGGTATGTAAGAAGACTCTCCTGCATGATCAAACTGGATGAACCGGGTATAGAGGAAGCGGAGGATCTTTTAATTGACGCAGAAGTAATATTCAGGGAACTCCAGGCTCACCTGGTTTCAACCCCCAACAGATTGATTCGCGTTTTCAGATCAGGGGGAATTAACTCCGGTTCGTACAGTGACTCTCAGAGTGATACATCGCAGCAGAACTGAATATGTATATTAGCTGTTCTGAAGAAAAAATACGGGTTTCCAGAAAACGGAGAGGTTTTCCATGATCGGAATAAGTGATAAGGGAATGACAAACCTGCTTTCAGCAGAAACGCTTGAGGACATGGTGGGAGAGAAAGTAACGCTTCATGGCGCAATTCAGCGAATCCGCCGCCTGGGTTGGGGCGCGTTTATCGTGCTGCGCCGCCATGACGGATTACTGCAATGTGTTATGGGGGATGACGGAAACGAAGAGATTCTTGACAACCTGGATGTCGAGCAGTCGGTTGAAGCTACAGGTACAGTAAAAAAAGCCGGAATAAAGGATAATTCAATACACCCGCCATCTATCGAGATCCATCTGGATTCAATCGATATCATTTCATCACCTGCGGTTCAGCCACCGATCGATACGACTAAAAAGTTTCTTGATCTGCACATTGATACGAATCTTGATCTTCGCCCTCTGAGTTTGCGGCACCCCTGTGAAAGAGCCAGGCTCAAGATTGCGGAATCATTTGCGCTCGGTTTCAGGGAAAGCCTCTCAAATATGGGATTTACCGAAATCCGCACCCCGAAAATCTGTTCAGCCGGAGCGGAGGGTGGAGCAAATATCTTTAAAGTCGATTACTTCGGCCGGCCTGCATTTCTTGCGCAATCCCCGCAATTCTACAAACAGATGGGCGTAGGTATCTTTGAGCGGGTGTTCGAAGTGGGGCCTGTTTTCCGAGCTGAACCTCACCAGACTTCCAGACACATCAACGAATACACCTCTCTCGATTTCGAGATGGGGTTCATAGACGGATTTGAAGATGTTATGGCGCTTGAGGTAGCTGTTCTGAGACACTGCCTCGAGAGAGTTAAGAAGAACACTGCATATGAACTCGAAATGCTTGGCGCAGAGATGCCTGAAACAGGTGAGCAAATACCATCCATTACACTGGAGGAAGCACACAGGATCACCTATGAGATCAGCGGGAAAAATTGCCTGGGTGAACCTGACCTTGAGCCGGAGGAAGAGAAAATACTCTGCAGGCATTCAAAGGAGGAATGGGGTTCCGAGTTCCTTTTTGTAACTCACTTTCCCACGGAGAAAAGGCCGTTCTACACGATGGATGATCCTGAAAATCCTGGTACAACGCTGAGTTTCGATCTGCTGTTCAGAGGTCTCGAGGTGACAACAGGAGGTCAAAGGATTCACGAATACGAAATGCAGATAGAAAAAATGAAGAAATTCGGTCTTGATCCGGATGATTTCGAAAGCTACCTGCAGGCACATAAATACGGTCTTCCGCCTCATGGCGGCCTCGCAATAGGCCTTGAGAGAATGACAGCGAGGATTCTGGACGTGGACAATATCCGTCTTACAACGATGTTCCCACGTGATGCGAAGCGTCTAACTCCCTGATCGGCAAGGGTTAAGTACTGGACTGATCCCACCACTGCCAGATGTACCACTCGCCTTCGGAGTCCTGTCTGCAGATGAAGAGAGCTGATCCGGAAGCACAGTATCCGTTTACCCCGCCGTTGGTATAGACCTTAAGATCGAAGGTTCTCGGAAGGGCAAGGGCATTACCTGTCGGATCGCCGCTCCAGGTAAATTCAGAATTTCCTGAAAGAGTCAGTTCGATTGATGATACTGCGTTGAACATCGCGATGTGAAATTCCTCTTCCAGAGCCAGACCCCAGTACTCATCAATTGTGCCATTGCCGGTGTAGTCAGCCCAGTCAATTTCAAGAAGATAAAACTCGAAATCACTTCTGAAGCATGCGAGATAACGATCAATGTCCATGCTGGAGTATGAAAATTCCAGGTTCTCCAGTACTTTTCAGGCACTGTCTGCCGGAATGTAGTACTGGTCTGGAATTGGAATTGGATTTGTTTTGGGATCGAATGGATTCCAGCATGCAGATACTGACAGAATGAATAAGGCAATTACGACTAATGCCGCAAACTTCGACCTTCTCACTTTTTTGTCCTTTCAGTTTATGCGAATCAGTTAGGATTTCCACCTTTTGAAAAACCACTGAATTTGCATTTCATACTTGCTAACTGAAAAGAAAAAATGATCAGATCGAACCTCCTGTTTGAATTGTACTCTTAACAATAATTGAGAATCAGGAACTTTGCGTCAAGAATAACCTGGCCATGTCGTAAACGGGGACACGGAGCAGAGCGCGCATGTCCCCGTGGGGCGATGCTGTTTAATCGATAACCGGAAGCCCGGGTGGTAAACCGTCATCCGGTTCATCGATATATTCATCTGAGTCTTCTTGAGCTAGCGGGTCTTTAAGCATAAGCTCGCGGTCTTTCAGACCTACGAATTTTCCAAAAGCGGATTTCTCAAGAAGCAGTAATCGAGCTGCCTTTTCTACAACTTCAACCGCGTCGCAGGCAGAATCAATATCCCTGCCAAGACCAAGAATGCCATGTTTTCTCCAGATAACGCAATCACTGTTCTCAAAGGCCTTTGCTGTTTCCACTCCCAGCTCCCATGTGCCGGGGGTCATGTAATCAAGGAAACGCACGCCGCGTCCAAGAAGAAGAGATACCTCCGGATGAGATCTGTTGACGGCATCTTCGAGCATCTCTCCCGGCAGGTCACTGGAGGACAGCGCCAGCATATTGGTCGAATGTGTATGAACGAGAGAGGCTGTTGGCCAACCACGATTTACCGCTCCCGCCAGAACAAGAAGATGGGTACTGAACTCGCTGGTGGGATATTTGCTTCCCTCAAGTCTGATGATTTTCAGTCCATCAGAGGAGATTCTGACGGGGACTATTTCAGTGTCGAGTTTCTGCTGAAGTGTTCTGAATCGACTCCAGGCGCAGGTCACCAGGAAAGTTCTTCCAGCCAGCTCAGGCATAGGTATCGGAAGGGAATCGGAGAAAACCTGGTTTTCCCATATCGTATCGTTTGTTCCTTCCGGAAGAAGAACGGAGATATTTCCAGCGTTGGCTTCGGCCCAGCCCGTTCTGGCCAGCTCTGTTGCTATGCGACAAATGTCTTCTCTGGTGGATTGAATGATATCCATACTGTCTCTCATTATCCTGTTTAAAAGTACTACAGCTCAGAAAACTACATCAGCAGCTTTTTCAATGATGCCGATCCCTTTAAGAAGCTCATCATCTGTAATATTCAGAGGAGGTCTGAATCTTATGCTGGTGTTACCGCAGGGAAGAATGATGGCGCCATTCTTCATTATCTCCGCAATCATTCTGTTTCTGGTTTCCTGGTCTTCAAGATCAAAGGCGCACATGAGTCCCCGGCCGCGGACATTCGAGATTTTGCCCGGATACTTCTTCTCAAGATTGTGAAGAGCGTCGAGGAGTGTCCTGCTTCTGCCGCGGACGTTTTCCAGCGTGTTTTCTTCGACCATGATTTCGAGGTAACGGGTACACCTTACCATATCAACGAGATTGCCGCCCCAGGTTGAGTTAATCCTGCTTGATTCGTGAAACACATTATCCTTTACTTCATCAACACGCCTGGTGCAGGCGATTCCGCAAACCTGGGTTTTCTTGCCGAAACAGAAGATATCGGGTTCTACTCCCAGTGACTGCCATGCCCACCATTCACCTGTAAGCCCCATGCCAGTCTGAATCTCATCATAAATGAGCATGAATTCATGCTTATCCGCCCGTTCGCGGAGCTGCTGCAGGAACTCGGATCTGAAATGATTGTCTCCTCCTTCGCCCTGAATTGGTTCAATGAGCAGGCATGCGATATCGTGTCCGTTTTTCTTGATGGCTTCATCTATCTGTTCAAGAGCTTTCTTCTCGGCTTTGATGACTTCGTCAAGATTATCCTCAAGAGGGAATTTTATCGACGGTGGATCTATTCTCGGCCAGTCAAACTGAGGGAAGTACATGTACTTTCTGGGATCGGCTGTATTTGTCATCGAAAGAGTATACCCTGTTCTTCCATGGAAGGCTTTTCTGAAATGAATAACTTTCGAGCCCAGCTCGCCTCTGCCTGCTTCGAGATTCTTGCGGACCTTCCAGTCAAAAGCCGTTTTCAGGGCGTTTTCAACTGCAAGAGCACCGCCCGAAATGAAGAAAAGGTACGGGTGGCTGTCAGGAATAACGGTATCCGCGAATGTTTCCACAAAAACCGCAAGATCTTCAGTGTAGAAATCCGAGTTGGATGGCTTATTGATAGCGACAAAGGCGATGTGGTTTCTGAATTCCTCTGTGCAAAGTCCGGGATGGTTCATACCCAGTGGTGCTGAAGCAAAGAAGCTGAAGAGGTCAAGATAGTCCTTATCACCCTGGGAATCATGTAAAGTTGATCCTTTACTTTTCTCAAGGTCAAGAACTACATCAAAACCATCTGCCAGCATATGGTTTGCTATTGTTGACCTGACTTTTGATGCAGGTATGTATTTCATTTGTCACCACCCCTTTCGCGAGTTGTTTTTCTGTATGAACAGGATTTTTTTATACCGGTATACGTTGATTGATTTCCAGAAGAATGCCACCTAATCTCTCTTGAATGAGCCGATTTGTCAACACTTCTTGCAGGATTCCTCCGGAAGTGCGTATATTCATATTGTATGTTGAAAAGCGGCACAATTTATTTTCTAATTCATAATAATCGGGGAGAATTCATGAAACCTGTTAGAAGTCTCGAAGAACTGAAGAAGATAGCCAGAAAACTCCCCTCCAAACGCGTTGCAGTTGTACGAGCTGATGAAGTTGAGACCTTGAGCGCTATTGGCACTGCTGTTAAAGATAATATGGTTGAGGCAGTTCTTGTAGGTCCGGAGAAAGGTATTCGGGAGGCTGCGGAAAAGGCTGATTTCGATCTGGACGGCATTGAAATTATTCATGCTGAAGATGACAATACTGCATCCATTAAGGGAGTCGAAATCGTAAGATCCGGCAAAGCTGATGTCATCATGAAGGGTCTGGTGGCTTCAAGTACGTTCCTTCGTGCGATTCTTGACAGGGAGCTTGGCCTCAGAGCCACGGGAATTCTGAGTCATGTAGCAGCGTTTGATGTTCCCGGCTGCGACAAGATTCTTATAGTTACGGATGCAGCCATGAACATAGCGCCGGATTTCGAACAGAAAGTCGGTATACTGAAAAACGCGATTACAGTTGCTCACGCTCTGGGAATCGATCATCCCAAATCAACTTACATCTGCGCCAAGGAAATTCCATATGAAAAGATGCCCTGCACAATGGAAGCTGCCAGAATGCAGGAACTGGCGGATGAGGGTGAATTCGGCGATATCATTTTTGACGCTCCTCTTGCTCTGGATCTTGCCGTATCCTCCGAGGCATGCAGGATCAAGAAAATAAATAGCCCTGTCGGAGGAGATGCCGACATACTTCTTCTACCTGATATTGAAGCTGGCAATGTTCTCTACAAGGCACTTATCTTCATTTCAGGCGGAGAGCTTGGCGCGGTAATTATGGGAGCAACAAACCCTGTTGTACTTACATCAAGAGCTGATTCCGCTGAATCCAAGCTCTGTTCCATCGTTCTGTCCAGCGTTGTAGCCGGATACCAGGCAGGAGGCGGGAGTTAGTGAAGATAGTACTTGCCAGCGATCACGCAGGGTATCCTCTGAAGCGTGAGCTGACAGGATGGCTCAAAGATAAAAAAGGGCTTGACATGGATATAGAAGATCTTGGCCCGTTTTCTGCCGATTCTGTTGATTATCCCGATTTTGCAGCTTCTCTCTGCAGGTATCTGCTGGATGGCAAAGCGGACTTCGGCATTCTTGTCTGTAATTCGGGATTGGGCATGAGCATGACCGCGAACAGATTCAGGGGAATCAGGGCAGCCCTGTGCATGTACCCTCGGATGGCTTATTATGCAAGACATCATAATAATGCGAATGTTCTTGTTCTAGGAGGAGGGATTACAGCCTTTTTCCAGGCCAGGGAAATCGTAGAGATCTTTCTTTCAGAGGAGTTTAACGGCGGACGGCACAGCAGAAGAACCGACAAAATGGATACTGTCTGATTCACACTATTCGATTATTCCACGGGAGATCACATGATTGACGTAATCTGCGGGGCACGACCTAATTTCATGAAGGTTGATCCCATAATAAAAAACACTGATCCATCTGTTGAAATTAGACTCATTCATACAGGTCAGCACTACGATCATATAATGTCACAGAGTTTTTTCGATGATCTGGATCTGCCCAGACCTGATGTGAACCTTGAAGTCGGATCCGCGAGCATTACCGTACAGACGGCGACAATCATGCAGCGGTACGAGGAAGTGTTCCTTGAACGAAGACCAAAGGCTATTGTCGTGGTTGGTGATGTTAATTCAACTCTTGCGTGTGCTCTTGTGGCGGTTCGGTACGGAGTTCCCATAATTCATGTAGAGGCGGGGCTCAGGAGTTTTGATCGCCATATGCCCGAGGAAATCAACAGAGTACTGACAGATCAAATCGCAAATCTGCTTCTCATAACCACCACTGAAGCCAGGGACAATCTGCTGGCCGAAGGCAGACAGAGTGAAATGATAAAACTTGTTGGGAATCCCATGATCGATACTCTGCTGAGGCTTCTTCCATCAGCTATGGATACGGGTTTATCCCCACCTGACGAGCCATACGCCCTGGTTACCCTTCATCGCCCATCAAATGTTGATAATCAGGAGCGACTTTGTGCCGTCATGGATGCTCTCGGCAATCTCGAAGGACTCAGAATTCTGTTTCCGGCACATCCGCGTACTCTTCGCAATATGGATGAATGGGATCTGAGTATTCCGGAAAGACTGTCTATAGTTGAACCCATGTCTTATCTGGATTTTATCAGATGTGAGGCTGACGCAACAATTGTCATTACGGATTCTGGCGGTATTCAGGAGGAGACAAGCGTTCTTGGTGTTCCATGCGTAACTGTCAGAACCAGTACAGAACGACCGGTTACTCTCGAGATTGGAACGAATGTGCTCTGCCCCGATGTATCTTTAATTTCTGAAGCTGTAGCAAAACAGATTGCAGGTCGACCCGATGTTCCCCCTGTCATTCCCATGTGGGATGGAAAGGCGGGGAAAAGGATCGCGGCAGCCATAGAAAACTTTACCGGAGGAAGCAGATGAAACCCGGAAAAATATTAACTCTGATTCTGTTGATTGTTGTCCCCGTACTCGCCAGCGGCTGCGGAGGGGAACAGGGGCGGAATAACGCTGGTTCTTCGACGATATCCGGCAATTCGGCGGATATCGGTCTGCAGAAGTTCGCCGTGTCCATAATGGGTGATGATGTTGGTTATATGGAGCTTAATGTTCAGGAACTCGGTACCGATTCGCTACTTATTACGCAGTCAATCAGCTGGAACATGATTCTGATGGG
>DAOWNO010000119.1 GCA_030642525.1 Candidatus Aegiribacteria sp. | reverse complement strand
TTACCTCCCATAAAACCAAGCCATGGAGTGAATACATGCCCTAGAACAGCGCATATCGCCACCAGGGCAACTATCAGATCACTCGCCGGGGGAATACTCAGTAATCCGTTTGCTGCAACAAGTACGGGAAGCGCTCCTTTCACAGCATCAAGAAAAAGGCCGGCAATACCATAACCGGTACCGCAGACCCGCATCAGGTTCGTCGCCCCGACATTGCCGGAGCCCTCTCTTTGAATATCAACACCCTTTAGTCTGCCAAGCAGCCATGACCATGGTACAGAACCGGATAGAAACCCCAGAAGCAGATAGAATAAAGTATGCCACAGCGCCATATCAGTGTTTTCTCTTCCTGTAAATAACCTTCATCTGAACCCCTCTCATACCAAGACACTCTCTGAGATTGTTCTCAATATAACGACGGTAATTCTCGGGAATATCTTCGGGACGATTCGAAAATACCATTATTTTGGGAGGGCGCTGACCAATCTGTGTGGCGTAAAACAGCCTGACCGGTTTTCCTCTTGGTGTCGGCGGCTGCACTTTCTCGACAGCCTGCATGAGCTTCCGGTTTATCTCGGAAGTCGAGAGATCCTTCTCCCTCACCCGCGCAACTTCAACTACAGTGGGAAGTATTCTGCCGACACCCTCACCGGTGAGCGCTGAGAAGAAAATGATCGGAATCCATCTTGCCGGATGAAATCTCTGAATAATACTGGCAATCCAGAGATCCTTGTCAATTCCCAGATCGATCTTGTTCACGCCGATAACCACACCTTTGCCCATTTCCCATGCTTTACCGGCAATCCTCATATCCTGTTGAACCGGATATTCGGCAGCATCCATAAGAACCAGGACAACATCACCTCTGGAAATGGATTTCCATGCTCTGACAGTACTGTAGAACTCAACATTATCCATTTTTTTTGTTCTTCTGCGAAGTCCAGCCGTATCAACAATTCTTATGTCGTTGCCATTCCAGTTTACATGCGTATCAATGGAATCCCTTGTAGTTCCCGGAACATCAGTAACGATATTTCTTTCTTCTCTGCAGATCCTGTTTACTATCGAACTCTTACCGACGTTCGGTCTGCCGACAACGGCAAGAGACACCTCATTTTCTTCATTCTGTTCAACTGCCGGAAGAACCGCAACTACTGCGTCAAGCAGATCACCGGATCCAAGCCCGTGCTGAGCGCTTATCGGCCACGGCTCTCCCAGACCCAGTTTGAAGAACTCAGGAACCAGCGAAATACGCTGGTCGTTATCGACCTTATTCACAGCCAGAAAGGCAGGTAAGCCTGTCTTCCTGACAAGCTCGGCTGCTTCAATATCGAACGGATGAATACCCGACATGACATCAACAACAAGTATTACAGCATCTGCTTCATCCAGAGCCAGCTGCACCTGCTCCCTGATGCTCTCCTGAAAAGCATCCTCGCTTCCCGGAGCAAGCCCTCCCGTATCGATTACGAAGAAATCGTGACCGGTCCAGTTAGCCACGGTCATGTTTCTGTCTCTGGTAACTCCTGGAAGATCATCCACTATGGCGATTCTGCCACCGGCTATTCTGTTGAAAAGAGTGGATTTGCCTACGTTGATTCTTCCTACGATAGCTACCGCCGGTATACTGGACAAGCTTTACACCCTTTCTCTAGATTAACCATGATTATACGTTATTGAAGGCTTAATGAAAAAGCCTGACCCTGCACGTGAAATTTGGAGAAAATATGCTTCATACCTGGCTGTTAACCATGGTTCTTTTTTCAACACCACCGAACGTAAACGATATCCTGCCGGCTTTCAGAGACTCAATCATCCAGGGCAACGGATCGGGTGCTGCTGAAATGATATCGGAACACGCAATTTATGTTGTTGATTCAGTACTTGCACATGATCCGGAGCAGATTGCCCGGATTGTATCCTATTTCGGAATCGAACTTGCTCTCCCTGATAACGGCATCACAGATGCAAGGCAGATGCTTACTGATATTCTCTCAGATCCATCAGTTGCGGGCATGGTAATGCTTATGGGGGTATCCCCGGGAGATCCGATCTCATCCGGGGAAAGAACATTTATCCCCGTTGACTGGGGTTTCCCCGGCTCGAGAGATACCTTATTCATTGAGATAGTATCCGAAAACGATCAGTGGAAGATCGATGACTATTTCGAGACAATACCTTCCGGGAGGGGTTCATAGAAAATTATCTGAACTGGTGACATCCTGAAACAATGGGTATTGTACTGAGCGAGTATTAATGATATTACCCGCAGGAGATTAAATTATGCTTTTCAACATTACAAACAGGGATGCGACCCGGCTTCAATCAATCATAAGAATTACCAGAGCTGTCAGTACTGTACACGATCTTCACACACTGATAACTATTCTTGCGTCTGAAACAAGCAAAGTCCTCAATGTGGAGCGTTCCACTGTTTTCCTCTACAACAGAAAAACAGATGAACTCTGGTCCTACGTAGCCGAAGGCGAACCGAACGAAATCCGCTTCAGTGCCGATCAGGGTATCGCCGGTTCTGTTTTTAAAACTACAAAAACAATTGTTCTGAATAATGTCTCTGATGATGAAAGATTTAATAAAGATATAGATAACACCACCGGATTTGTAACCAGAAATATGATTACAGCTCCGATTATCAATCCTTCCGGCAAGTGCATCGGTGTTTTTCAGGTCATTAATAAAGAAGGCGGGAATTTCAGGAATGACGATGCCGAATTCCTGCAGATCGTCGCCGCGGAAGCAGCAGTAACCATTGAGAATGTCAGACTGCTGGAGAGTCGAAAACGGATGTTCGACAGTCTTATCAAGGCTCTTGTGATCTCAATAGAAGCTCGTGATCCGCTTACAGCAGGTCACAGCTTTGATGTTACATTTCTCGCGGGTAAGATCGCCGAGTACTTGAAACTTGACAAAGACACAAGCGAGGCAATCTACTACGCGGCGCTTCTCCATGACTATGGAAAAATCGCTGTTCCTGACAGCATTCTGAAAAAGCCGGGCACGCTCACCGTTGAGGAATTCTCCATACTCAGAAAACATGTTTTGCATACGCGAATAATACTCTCCCCCATTGAATTTGAAGAGAGGCTTGAACAGGTGCCGGTATTCGCTTCGCAGCACCATGAAAGAATCGACGGAGAAGGATACCCTGACGGACTCAAGGGCGATGAGATCTCGATAGGTGGAAAAATCATCGCTGTCGCTGATGTATTCGAGGCGCTTACAGCTAAAAGGCATTACCGCGAGCCGTTCACTCTAAAGAAAACGCTCAACATTCTTGTAGAAGCTATTGACACTCAGTTTGATAGAGATGCCGTTCTCGCCCTCAGACAGTATTTCATTGACATAAGCAAGATCAAACCGGAGGAAGTACCCCTGCCGGAACCAGTCAAAAATGTTCTCTAACCCTTTCCTGCCCGGCAGCAGAACCAGGAGAATATTTCAGGTTCTTTTGATAGGTCTCCTGTCAACAATTGTTTCATGGAGTTTCTCGAATCTCGAGTTCGCGGACAGCCTTGAAAGAAGCACTCTTGATCTCCGTTTCCGGCTCTCCCCGACTCCTGAAGAAGCAGACAGCAGCATCGTACTTATTCTGCTTGACGGCGGCTCCATGGACCAGCTTCCATTTCCCGTTCCGCGCCAGCTTTACTCTGATGTTCTTATGATTCTTCAGGACTGGGGAGCCAACGCAGTCGGTTTTGATATTCTCTTCGATCTTCCATCAATCTATTCGGTATCAGAAGACAGTATTTTCGGTTCTGTCGCGTCTGATGGAAAGACCGCATTTGTCATGTCTCTTCTGCAGCGTGAAGATGGTAGTCCTGTTCCGTTCAATGCGATCATCGATATTTCCGGTGATTTTTCCGATCTGGATTCCGTCTTTTCCTGCATACCCCCCTGCCAGATGATAGCACAGGGTGTTCCTCAGCTCGGAAGCAGCAACGACATACAGGATCCGGACGGGGTCTTTCGAAATATCCGCCTCCTTTCTGTAACTCCGAACGGTATTGCGGCATCTCTGCCGGTAGCGCTTGCATGGCTTGCTCTGGATAAACCTGAGATGTCTGTCGACAATGATCGATTCACGCTTGGAGAGAACAGTTTTCCGATTGAAGACGGCTGCAGACTGCAGTTGAAATACCATGGTCCCGCAGGAACCTACAGAAGTCTTCCTCTTGTCGATCTCGTCGCAGCTCTGAACGCCAGAGCGACAGGTTCGTCATGCCCGGTCGACTCATCTCTCTTCAATGGAGCAATCGTCCTGTTAGGTTACGCCGCTCCTGCTCTGTACGATCTTAAACCTACACCCTATTCTGCCATGTGTCCGGGTGTCGAGGTGCTAGCCACGGCACTTGATAATCTTTTGAGCGGAGACTGCCTGCATCACATCCAGGGATGGATGTCAGTAATCACGGCATTGCTGGTTTCTCTGTTTTCAGCCCTCTTCCTGTCAGCTGTCAGAAAGATCCCTCTTGGAGCATCTTTAGCCATGCTCCCGCCTGTTCTTCTCCTGGTTGTATCACTTCTGCTGTTCCGCAGTGGAATCTGGATCGACACGCTCTGGCCGGTTTCTTCCGGAGTGCTGACCATTCTCTCCGGAGGAATATTCCTCTTCAGCTCGGAAAACCGGAGAAAACAGGAGATCAGAACAGCCTTCTCCCAGTACCTTTCCCCGAATGTTGTCGCCCGCGTGACCGAACATCCGGAAACCCTGGTCCTCGGCGGGGACAGAAGAGTGATGACAACCTTCTTTTCGGACATATGGGGATTCACGGGTATTTCTGAGAAACTCTCTCCGGAAGAACTGGTTGCCCTTCTGAATCGCTACCTCACCATAATGACCGATATCATCCTTGAAACAGGCGGGACCGTTGACAAATTCGAAGGTGACGCGATAATAGCTTTCTGGGGAGCTCCCATAGAACTTGATGATCATGCTGAAAGAGCCTGTTCCGCCGCCCTTCAGTGCCAGAATGAACATGTTGAAATGAATCTTCAGCTGGCAGCGGAGGGGTATCCGGAACTGGTTACAAGAATCGGTCTGAGTACGGGGGAAATGGTTGTTGGAAATATGGGCTCCTCCAAACGCTTTGATTACACTGTAATGGGGAGCACGGTCAACCTGGGTTCAAGGCTTGAGGGCGTGAACAAGGTCTACGGAACATCCATCATGGTTCCGGAGAAAACTTATTCAGACGCATCAGATGCTTTCATCTTCAGGGAACTCGATACAATTCGCGTTGTAGGACAGAAAATTCCTGTAAATGTATTTGAACTGATCTGCGCAAAGGATGATCTGACTGATTCACAGAAGAAGATTCTCGAATCCTATTCGGAAGCGCTGAAACTTTACAGAGAAGGAAGATTCGAAGACGCGAAAAAGAAATTCTCATTGATCGATGACCCGCCTTCCATCGTAATGGCTGAAAGATGCAGGCATCTGATGGAAGAATACGGAGACAGCGATAAAGACTGGGACGGAGTCTTCAATCTGTCATCTAAATAGTGCCTTTCAAGCTCGGTTATTGAACCGGTAAAAACAGAGGTATGGACAAAAGCAGACATGGTGTTTACAATCTTATGAGAAACGGAGGTCTTCAATGAAATACATTGCACTTTTATTCTTTTCAGTTTTCTTTTTTGCTCTTTCAGCGGAAGATGTCGAACCTGTAATTGGAGATGAAGTTATAATCGCTGTTCAGAATCAATACATCTACCCAAGGCCGGCGTTTTACGCTTCTCCAGTGCAACCGGTTGACTATGGCACACTTGCCACGATAGACAACATCAGTGGAGAGTGGTTCAATGTTTCAATTGCAGACGGCAGAGAAGGCTGGATTCACCGCACAGCTGTCAGCGGCGCTTTGCAGACTTCAGGCGATGTAACCGCATCAGGTGAAATTACCTCGGATGAGATCATGCTTGCCGGTCGTGGTTTCAGTCAGGAAATAGAAAATGCTTACTCATCGGAACATCCTGAACTCGACTTCACAAAGGTTGATTACATGGAAACAACGTGTCCTGTTTCACCAGAAGAACTTTTTCAGTTCCTGCTGAAGGGCAATTTGATTGAAGAGGAGGCGATAAGATGATTTCCATCATAAACATACTCCTCACAGTTCTTCTGGCATTCGGACTGGGTAATATCATCGATGTACTCGAAAGTGACGAACTTGAAAGCGCAATAAATGTTGTAGACGCCTTCACCGAAGCAAACAAAGAGATCTCTGAAGTAGAGGAGTACTTCCTCGGCCGATCCGTTGCCGCAACCATACTGACAATGTATCAGCCTCTTGATGATCCTTCCCTTCAGCAGTATGTGAATCTCATTGGACAGACCGTAGCTTGTTCTTCTCCTCAACCTGCTCTTTTCGGCGGATATCATTTCATGGTGATCGACAGCGATCAGATCAATGCTCTGGCATGCCCCGGAGGCTTTATTTTCATCTTCAGCGGTCTGATCGACAAGACAGCAAACGAGGATGAACTTGCAGCTATCATAGCTCACGAGGTTTCTCATGTGACTCTGAGTCACGGCATATCATCCATAGATAAGGCAAGATGGACAGAATTCGGTGTAACTGTCGCTCAGGAATCATCGGAACAATGGGGCAGCAGCGATGTACAGGCCGTCGTAGATGATTATGGCGATCTGGTTGAGGATGTTGTTTCAAACCTCATCACGA
>DAOWNO010000216.1 GCA_030642525.1 Candidatus Aegiribacteria sp. | reverse complement strand
GCTATCAGCGCGAATCCGACTGCCAGAGCCTGATCTCTGAAAAGCTGACTGGTGATTCCCTCCATGTATACTACAGGGAAAAAGACTATGAGTGTTGTAAGAGTGCTGGCAGTAATTGCTTTTCCGACTTCAGAAGTTCCGGAATTGGCACCTTCAATCGCTTTTTCTCCGTTTTCTCTTCTTCTGTAAATAGCTTCCAGCACTACGACCGCATTATCCACAAGGAGACCTGTTCCAAGAGCAAGACCTCCGAGAGACATGATATTAAGTGTAACCCCTGAAATGAACAGGAAGAACAGTGCTATAGCTATACTGAGAGGTAATGAGAGGCCAAGAACCAGAGGACTTCTCCAGTCTCTCAGAAAGAAGAACAGAACTCCGAACGCTAATAATCCACCAAGGATCAGAGCTTCTATTACTTCACCGATGGATTCCTCAATGAAGTCCGCATCGTTCTGTATTATCTGAAGATCGAGAGCCTCGTATTCCTCCCTGAGTTCGGTGACAAGCTCACTGACTTTTTCTGCTACTTCAACGGTGTTTGCTTCAGCCATCTTGCGGACTCTTATGATAAGACATCTCTCACCATTAAAGCTGGCCCATTCTGTTACCGGTTTCTCTCCTATTGATACTGCTGCTATGTCTCTCAGCAGGAGCGGTGTATTGCCTCTGATTCCAACAACAGTGTTCTCAACATCCTCAAGAGTTGAAAACTCACCCTGAAGTGAAAGAAAGTATTCTCTCTGACCATCACGCACGAGCCCGCCTGACATGGATACATTAGCACCCTGAAGAGCAAACGCGATCGTTTCAGGATTAAGATTCAGCTCTTCAACCACGCCTTCTCTCAAGCGCACGAAGACAGCAGGATCAGCCTCGCCCTGTATTTCACATCCCGCGACACCTTCAGCCTGATCGATCCGCGACGTTACCAGTCTTCTTGCGAAATCAGTGACATCGGTCCAGTCACTCGATTCCATTGTCATCAGTATTTCCATGAAAGGTCTGCGGGAAGGATCGTAATCAACTATCGTCGGTCTTCCAGCCTCATCCGGCATCGACCATCCGGCTACATCCAGTTTTTCCCTTACCTCGAGCCTTGTAAAATCCATCCGCGCGCCCCAGTCAAACTCAAGGGTTATGCGGCTTCTGTCTCCATAAGATCTGGACGTATAGCTCCTGAGTCCTCTGACACCGGCAACGGCATTCTCAAGTGGATCGGTTACAAGCCGTTCAACCTCGTATGGGCTGGACGATGGATAAGTAGTCTCAATGGTCAACCTTGGATATTCTACCGATGGAAGAAGATCCACCGGCATTTTCATAACGGCAACAGCACCGAGAAGCGCAGCAACAATGGAAAGTACAGTAACAGCTACAGGCCTTGATACAGCGGTTTTTGTAAGCTTCACCGGGTCAGTCCCCCGTTCATTCTGATATCATTTATCGGTTAACAATACATCAGAAATACATTAAATGCAATTATTTCACTCAAAATCGCTGTTATCTATATAGTATACAATGTATTATGGCGCATGAAACATGTCTTCTTTAAAGCCCCAACACAGTGCAACGTCGATGCAGCAGCTCAGAATAGAGTATCTTCATGGGATCGGACAGGAAACTCGTTTTGATAAGGTCGTGCCACTCTGGAACAGTTGTTTCTAATGCCTGCAGGCAGCCGTCAATCACTTTCGCAGTGAGCTGAAGCCTCTCCCGGCCGAAGTAGTCGATCCAGTCTTTTCGGGTCAGATTCTGCTTTTTACCTCTTAATGGCAAAGCAAGCTCCTCAATCTCCTCAAGCGGTTTCCCTATTGCCTGTAACGCAATTGTTGTATTCAGATAGTCGTACATTGGTGACAGTTCAATCATGCCATCACGACGGATGAGGGAGAAATTCTTCAGATGCATATCCTCATTGCCAATCAGGAAGCTGAAGAGAGATCTTCGGAATAGTGTTGCTCTTTCGACAGCAGGAAACGTGCAGTGCTGTTCAAGAAGCGCACTAACCTTTTCCATGCTGAAGTTGTACTTCGTATCCCGGTCTTTACCGCTGAGTTGCGCGAAGTCCTCCGTCGCAATCTTTCTCCCTTTGCCGGCTCGATCAAATCGCCTGATAAAGTATGTGAGAGATCCATCTCTTGAATACACCAGCCCGTTCAAAGGAACATCCATACCTGCAAGATCGGCCAGATGCATTGTGAGACCCTCATTCTCCGGCAACTCGGGGTATACGCTGTGTTGCGGTTTGAGAATGTAATGACCACCTTTGTCCACTATTTCAAAAACGGATTTTTTGACGCTTAGCCGTGCGCTCAGTTTCGGCTGGATGCCTTGAATCGATATTTTACCTGCTCGAACAAGTGCTTCCTTTCGCTGTTCTGAGGCCGTCAGCGGAAAATGGTTCAGATTTGAAAGGTTTTTGTTCAGCAGGTGCAAACCCCGTTGAGAGTAAAGGCTTACGCCGCATTCATCATATGTGATAGGGCAGCGATTCATATGATTTCCTCGACAGTAACAGCACCAATCAGCTCGCTCCCGACAGCCATGAGCTGCGCAAAACAGTCGTTCCGGTCAATCTTCCGCTGACGGAGAAGACCTTCAAGCATCTCACCCTCCGGCAGAAGTCCGTCGAAAAAAGCAGGGAACCCTGAGAACTCGTGGGTCTTTCTTCCTACAGGTATAGTGAGCGATATCGGAGGGCCTTCGTAGCTATCATGATAAACAAACCTGTATTCTCTGTTGGCAACCCATTCCTCAAGGATACCAGCCCATTGACCGTGCATGAACACTTTTGCCTGTCTTATCGCTTCTGACATAATAGAACTCCTGAAATCATAATGTTCCGGAAACGGCACCGGATTATCATTTTATCTTTAGCACTTCATTTATCTGATGATTGAGCTGCAGACCATTTTTCGAATGCTGCGCTCAGTGGCCCTGAGAATTTGACATCAATATTCATTATGGCAAGTACAGCGAAGAGACTGCTGATTTGAACAGTAGACTTGCCCTTCTCGATATCGTAGACAGTAGATTTTCCAACCCCGGCCAGATCAGCCAGTTGAATCTGCGTCAGACCAGCCTTGTTACGGTGAAACCGCACGAGTTCGCCGAGTCTTCCAACAATCTGTGTAATATTATTCATTATGATCCCCTCACATTTACTGCCTTAACAGTAAAATATGCTATTTCAAGTTAGAGTCAAGGGCTGAATACAGATAATTCCTGAATATTTACTGGCAGAGCAGTAAATATCATGGTTTTGGGGCTTGATTGCATGATATTTCCTTGAATAACGGTGATTCTTACTGCTGCAGCAGCAAATAATGTATCCTTGGACTTAGAGTGCTGGATATTCCAGACTTCATGGAATCGGACAGCTTGCGATATGCTCTGTCAGAAGAATGCAAATTCGTTCAGTAATTCCGGGAAGGTTTGAAATAGCATCTGATCCGAAATTCGATTGCTTCTCCCGAATCATTATTCTAAGCTTACGCAGTTCATCAGAAAGCATTTTCTGACATTCCGATTTCGGGTCAATTGTTTCTATTGCTGCATGGAGATCAAGCGCGATCGGCTTAATCATGCTGTACACATGTTCCATGAAAGCTTCATGCGCCATATTAACAGAGTTGTTGATTTCCTCATCGAAAGCATTCATTCTATTCCGGAATGCCGGAACAGACTCTCTGCTTCTTCTGAGATGATCCGACATATCCGGACCATATCCCGGTTCCACCGGTCTCTGCCAGCCAATGAGAAAACTCCTGCCCGGTTTCTCCTCCAGCCCTTTCCTGAGATTATCAGAGGTTATTCTGAATTGGACTTTATCCTTAACCGAATCGAATTGATAGAACAGGCTTCGATCAAGTCCTCCATCCGGATCAAGTCCATAGAAACCCTCTTTATCACAGTCGAAGATGACAACAGCATGTCCTCCGGATTCACCGGACGATTTCCTGAATCTGTCGTAAGAGGGCAGAGGAATGAGCTTAGCAGCAATACATGTCATGAAGGGAATGCCTTCTTCCAGCAGATGCACGGCTTTCTTCCGATATGAAGCCCAATCCGAAAAGCGCTGATCAATATGCTCCAGTCCATAAGGCTGAGTGATGCTGTTGAATACGTCTGTATGCTGAATCTGCATTCCCGCTCTGAACGAACTATCTGCACCGCTGTATTCAATCAGATATGGAATGATGCTTCCAGCGACCAGCTGTTCAGTTTCAATATCGATGCCCCGGCGGCTGAGGAGCATTGCGAGACATGTCCAGGCGCATCCGTTATTCAGCCGCTGATGCTTCCATCGTATTTTACTGGAAGTTTCCATTACATTTTTCTGAATACAGTGATTCTTTTC
>DAOWNO010000127.1 GCA_030642525.1 Candidatus Aegiribacteria sp. | reverse complement strand
GGTTTCACTGTGGATACTTCCACAGAAGCGGTATCCTGGAAGTATTCGGGCGATATTGTGCTGGAAGGGCCGCCGAATTCAAGCGGAGCAGAGATTACAATCTGCGGAACAGGAAATGTTAACGGCAGAAAACTGCAAATAAAACCAGTCGTCATGTACGTAAAGGGGAATAATATCAGTCTTAGCGGTGATGGAAGGATATTCTGTGTTCTCTGGAAATAGCGATGCATATGATCATTCAGTGAAAAGGTATGTGTTTCCGGCAATCCTTGCTATTTCACTGTTTCTGCTTCTTCTCCCGTATGGAAAGATATTTCTGTCTCATCAACAGAGGATTATCAGTGAAGTGATGCCCGATCATTCTGTTCGCAGCGATTCCGACGTTTACGATCAGACCTGGCAGTTCTGGTGGGTTTCCCATGCCCTCGATAACGGAAATGATCCCCGTTACTGCAGACTGATCTATCCTCCTGATGGAGTTTCCCTCGTATTCCAGCATATCGGATGGTTTGATACTTACTTATTTGCTCTTACAGGGATAAGCAGCAGTAATCCCTCTCTATCGTATAACCTTTCTTTACTGCTAGGTACTCTCCTTACCGCTCTTTTCGGCTGGTATCTGGCAAGATCCTGGGGCGCTGACAGATACGGAGCCCTGTTTACCGCTCTCGCACTGGCATGGCTCCCTTCAAGAACAGCTCATCTGCTGCAGCATTATCAGCTTGCGAACTGCTGGGCTCTTATCGCGTCTCTATGGCTTTGCAGGGAGTATCTTTCGAAAAGAAACTGGAGATATTACGCCGGATTTGCCGTTGCTATGCTTGCAGCGGCTTTTGAAAGCCCCTTTCTTGCGATGTTCGCAGCCATAGGGATGTTCGCGACAGCTTTCATCATTCATGCGAGCTGGAGAAGAACGGTGATGCTTACTCTGGTGGTAATCATTGTGACGATAATAAGCGCAGTGTTTATTATCAAAGCTCCCGGAGATGTAGTATCACCGGCAATGCACTGAAGAGAGGCTATTCACTGGTCAGCTGAACCGCAGTCATTCATCCTTCCATCTCCATTCGGTCTGGTGGGCGAGGTTACAGGCATGCCGCACAGGTTATCATGGATGCCGAACACTTTTGAAGGTGTTGTTACTCCTGGTCTTATCGTGTTGATATCCTTTATTTTTATTGTCTGGAAAAAGAAGAAGTGGAGATTCGCGCTGATCGTGCTTTCTCTATTCATTCTAAGTTTGGGCCCTGAGCTTCGTATTTTTGGCAGACATCTGGGAATTCCTTTGCCATTCCGGCTTCTTCAGAGCCTCCCTGTTCTCAACGGGTTAAGATCACCTTCCCGATTTGCTATTCTTGGAGGTATTCTCGTTGCAACGGGAGGAGGAATGGCAGTAACGATGATGAACAGAAGACTTAAGAACTTTGTTTTCTTTCTTTTTCTGTCGGAAATGACTGTAATGGCGCTGCCATCCGTTTCCGCTGATATTCCCGGTGTCTGCTATGAGATATCCCCTGATCGTACCGTTCTCGAGATTCCATGCGATGATAACGTGAGAAGATATGCGCTGTTCCAGACGGCATCGCCATATGTGCGTCAATACGCTTTTCTTGTGCGATATCCTGAAACGCTTGAAAGGGTGCCGGAATTTCCTGAAATGTCCGGCAGCGTAGATATGGTGCTCTACCACAGATGGCTCTTTGAAGATGATGTTAAAGCCCATTATGACAGTATCTACTCTCAGTATTTTCCAGGATATACTTCTGAGGACTCCATCTGGATACTTGACAGGAGAGGTGAAATATAGGAACTCCTCGTGTATTGTTTGATCTGAGTATTGTTCCTCACGCTATTGGCGGGGTATCGAGATATCTTCTATCCGTAGCTGGCGCTATTGCAGAAGTAGCTCAGGAAGAGGGAATTGAATTCAGTATACTCGATGTACCTGCCGTGCATCCTGGAATTCCGGGTCCGTCTGTGGATTGTATGGAACTGAGAACACCATTCTATCTTAAGGTTCCGTTTCTAAGGCGTTTTCCTATCCGTAATAACTGGGAAGAGCGTTCCAGAAGCAGGAGAATAAAGAAAATCGCTGAAAACTGTTCAATATTTCATCACAGCGGTGTTCAGCCCGAGTTTCCGGCGAACAGCAGGTCAGTTGTTACAGTATACGATCTTTCCGCTCTGGAGCATCCGGAATGGCATCCGCGCGAGACAGTCGCTTTCGCGGAAAATGAGGCGAAAATGATTCGAAACGGTTCCCGTGTGGTTGCCATCTCGGAATGGACAGCAAAACAGGTATCCTCATTCTTCAAAATCCCTCTCAGGGATATATGTATCGCAGGCGGAGCTGCAGATGATATCTTCACTCCAGGAGAGCCTTCTGCTGATACACTGAGAAAACTGGATCTTGAACCTGGAGAATATCTTCTTCATGTCGGACACCTGGTGCCAAGGAAAAATATTCCGTTTCTTGTTGATATCTATTACAGAGCAAGAGAAAGAGGCCTCAGGTTTCCGCTGGTTATGGTCGGATCAAGAGCATGGGGCAGCATAAGCATCGAACATGACAGTAATGTAAGGATAATCGAAAATATCGATGACAGAACACTGCTTGATCTGTACCGCGGCGCAAGAGCATTGCTCTATCCAAGCATGTATGAAGGGCTGGGGCTGCCCGCACTGGAAGCGTTTGCATGCAACACACCGGTAATCGCGGCCAACGCGACAGCATTGGCGGAGACTGTAGGGAATCGAGGAATGCTGTTAAGTCCGGATAAGCCTGAAGAGTGGATTCAGGCGCTGCTCTTGCTGAAAGATACAGGGAAGATGGCTGAACTCCGTTCCATGGCCGAAAGCGCGAAGCGGGAAACCTGGAGAAACGTGGCAGAAAGACTGTGCGTATTTTACAGAAAGATGGATGAAGCATGAAAATACTCCATCTGATTCATCGAACCTGGCCGTATCATGGTGGCGCTGAACGATATGTGATCGAGCATGCTCTGGCAGGAAAGAGGTGGGGGCATGAATCCGTAATCTGTTCTACAGATGCCTGGGACATGTCCTGGCTGGTCTCCCGAACCGGTAACCATATACAGAAGAGAACCGATATGTGGAATGGCATTGAAATAGTGCGCTTTCCAGTAATACATCCTCCATTTCAAAATCTGTTCCGCGCTGTTCTGAGAAGAGTATCACCTTGCGGTCCGGACAGGTATTTCTATCCGAATCCTTTTATACCTTCTCTGCACAGATGGCTTTCAAGAGATCATGGATTTGGTTTTATCCATGCAAACGCGATACCATTAATGTTATATGAAGGATGGTATCACAGCAGGAAGACAGGAGCTGGTCTTGCGGTTGTTCCACATGCCAATGCAGGGGAGAAGTTTCGACGTGTGTCTGCTTTGCATTATTTTGACGGCTGCCAGAAGAAAATTATCCTTGAAAGCAGTTTTGCAGTAGCCCAGAGTAATTTTGAAAAGGGGATTTTCACGAAATTCGGTGTCCCATCCGAACGGATTCATGTATCAGGAAGCGGAATAGAACCGGGAGAGTTTGTCAAAAGCAATCCTTCAGCGGCTCTGGATCGCCTGGGAGTACAAAGTCCGGTCGTGTTGAGTCTCACTGCTCACTGCACAGATCGTGGAATAGAACATATCATTAGAGCATGCAGGAATCTGTTGAAGATGGGAAGAAAATTCACGCTTGTTCTCGCTGGCCCAGTGCTGAAGGATGCCGAGGAGTATCTATTATCCGAAAGAAATATTTCAGATGAATTCGGAGAAAATCTGGTGATTACGGGTTATATAGGGAAAGAGAACAGGATTGACCTGATAGCCGCGGCTGATATCATCCTTTTACCCTCGCGTCTGGATTGTTTCGGAATCGTGATACTGGAGGCATGGGTATCAGGGAAACCGGTTATAGGCTGCTGGACAGGTGGAATGCCGGACATGATCGAGGATGGACAGAACGGTTTTCTGGTTTCCTGGGGAGATGTGGCGACACTGACTGATCGGATTGATATTCTTCTGAAGAACCCTCACTTGCGAGATTCCATGGGAGAACGGGGAAGGAAAATGGTACTTTCCACAAGAACATGGGATGCTGTTACAGACCGTTTTTATCGAAGAATTGCTCAATGCGATACAGGAAGAGTAACAAATTGAATAAAAAGATCACGGTTGTTATCGTTACATGGAATTCCTCATCACTGCTGCCGAAACTCGCGGAGACCCTGAATGAACTCGAACCGATCTGTGATGTTGTTGTATCAGATAACTCATCAACGGATCAAACTCGCGAATTACTGAAGAGAATACTCCCCTGGGTTACTGTTCTGAATAATCGGGAAAATGGCGGTTTTGGTTACGGTAATAACAGGGCATTCGAGGTATGCAGAACACCTTATATTCTCCTTCTGAATACAGATGCCAGGATATCCGCTTCCGCCGTTCCAGGTCTTCTTGAAGTACTTGACAGGAATAAATCCGCTGCAGCCGTGCAACCGCTCATCAGGCTGTGGGAATGGCCTCTGATCACGCTCAGCGCGGGAACAGCAATGACTGAATACGGCAGAGGGTATGATTATGATTTCATGCATTTTCAACCGGCTCTATCCGGTGATGTTGTTGAAATTCCAGCTGTAACTGCTGCTGTATCTCTTTTCAGAAGGGAAGCTCTTCAGGAAGCAGGTGGTTTTGATGAACGGATATTCATGTATTATGAAGACACCGATCTGTGTTTGAGATTGAGAGAAAGAGGTTACACGTTTCTCATTGCGCAGTCTATTGAAGCAGAGCACATAATGGGTTTTTCCAGCAGCAGAGGAATTGCCGGTAAATGGGAGCTTGAATCTGCAGTATATCTTGCAAGGAAGTATCTGGGCGGAGAGAAATGTCAGCTTCCTGCATACTGGAAGAAAATGGAATGGAAAATAAGAATTTCCCTTCTGCTTAACCGAAAGCCCTGGCTCTGGCGAATTCCAGCAGTGCATAAGGCAGAGAAGCTTGCAGTGAAACACATGGATATGTCTGATTCCATTCTGCAGGATATAATCGCTCCAAGACCTTTGCGGATGCCTTTAAAACGTTCTGCTGATCATGCCCGCGGGAGGAGCAATAGCTGTATGGGGAATGATGTTATCTCTGGTCCAGGGTGGCATGACGGAAGGATTGACAACGGTTTCGGATGCTTGCGCGTACCTGCAGAGGCTGGTTCTCTTACATTCATAGCTGGAACCTTCAATATTTCAGGATCACTTGCGCTATGGTCTGAGAAAGGTGTTATTATCCGAAAGTTCTTGCGTGTTTCTGAAAGAACCGGTTTCACGGCAGATATCGATGAAGGAATAACTCACCTGTATCTTGTTCCTGACAGAAGGGAACAGAGGGTAGAAATAGATAATGTCAGTTATACGTTCTGACAGATTGTTGTTAATAGGGCTTGCGTCAGCAGCCCTGTTTCTTCTGAGAGGAATTTCCGGATTCACGGTTTCATGGGCCCTGCTTTTCACAGGCATATCTCTGATTGATAAGCAAAACAGGATTACCTTCGTTACACTCATCGCAGCGGGAATCTCACTGATAACAGGGGATGTGAACGGCGGAGCAGCCTTCATACTGATTGGCGCGATAATTGGAATTGCCGGATCGGATTCATTAATTTCAAGAATCGCGTTTTTCACTTCTTTCTCTGTTATTCTGTTTGGAGACTCTATTACAGGGATACTCCCCCTTTTCATTGTAAGTTTTCCCGCTTTGCTTCTTAAACGGGAGAAGTGGAGGTTTCTTGCTATTGCAGGAGGAATTATCGCGGGTCTTTTTATATGCGGTCTTCCCGGGGCTTCAACTTTCGGAGTACAGGTACATGATGAGATTCTCTCTGAAAACGCTGTCATCTGGCCGGATCTCATTTCCGCGAAAATCAATCATCCTGTTGTGCTGCTTGAAGCGCACAACATGAATAATGCCGATCTGCTAATTGAAATCGAAGCTGGAGGGGTGAGAGATTCGTGCCCGATGGGAACAGTCGAAACCGGAGGCCAAACCTGTCAGATAATGCCAGGGAGTAACGTATTCAGAATAAGGAGCGCTGCTTTCCCCGCAGTTATCACCCTCACGCGAGGGTGGAAGCCATTCAATCATCCGGTGATATGGATTCAGAACGCAGCGGCAACACCATGAAAATAACGAGAGAATCATTCAGAGATTCATCCGGTTTGCTTTTCCACTTTGCTCCAGCGGCAGTAATATTTTTCCAATGGCGTATTTTTGGAATGCCCATTCCGGGCACTCTTGGAAGACTTATTCCATTATCCTGGATTCTTACCGGTGTTGTTTTCGGAAAAGGAAAAGTGCCGGAAATGTCGAAGATTCTTTTTCCGGTTCACCTGCTGTTATC
>DAOWNO010000071.1 GCA_030642525.1 Candidatus Aegiribacteria sp. | reverse complement strand
GTTGTATGGGCAATCCACTCTATAGGAAACCTGAATTCCGCACTTTGCAATGTAGGTATGTGGGGTGATCCATTGTCAAGCTATCCATCGATGGAGTGGCCATCGGGTACTGACAACTATTACCTGTGGTGCGGCGATGCATGGTCAGCGTGCTATGGTGACATCACTCCAGGTGGCGTAACAGATAAATGGGCGAGCTGCTCAGATTATGGAAACTGGGAACTGCGACCCAGCGATGGGTATCCTATGGAGTATCTCCTTCCGGGTACTGTCGCTCCCGAGCAGTCGCAGTATGGAATGGACGACTGGGATACGGAATATAATAACAACCCTTACGGCATTGGTTTCTGGGTCGAGAATTATACCTGGGATACACCTGGTTTCAACAACTTCATGGTAATGAATATGATCGTCACTCACCAAAGCGCTTACGGCAATCCGGGTGTTCCTCTCGATGCTCTTCTAATTGCAATCAGGGGTGACTGTGATGTAGCTACCGCTGACCTTTCGGAATGCTACCTTGATGATCTTGTCTACTACGACGGGCACGCCATCTGGTGCAATGATCCTGATGCGACTTTCGAGTATGTTTTTGACGGATCAGTGAACGCGAGTACTCAGGATATCTATACATACCAGCAGAATCCTGAAAACCCGCTTGCTCCGAGCGATCCTGAAAATATCTTCTATCATTACAATTACCTGGGCGTGGACGGCATACCTGATAACGATGTAGATCAGAACGGTGTCAGCGATCATTTCACCATTCTTGCGAAGGTTGTCGGTACTGATACTCTTTACCGGCAGGATCCCGTATCCGGTGTTACTCTCTTCTCCGAAGGCATGCCGTACTACCATCTGGAACATATTGTCGGAGATACAACTTTCCTTGTAGTTCCGCGCAATCTCAGCTACATGTGGGACAGTGATGATCCGGGCAGTTACAGTGACGACTCCGGAGAACCCTTCATCTCACCGATGTGCAACGGTTTCATAGGCTGGCGTCTGCTCGACTTCTGGGTAGTAAAGGCTGATAAATCCATAGAAAGACCTATAGATGTATACGGGTATCCCATTCCTATAAGTCATACGTGGTGGAACTGGGAATCTGATCCTGTTACCGATCCTGAAAAATACGACTTCATGTGGGGTCACAACCCCGATGTAAACGGCCAGTACAGCGGACCAGCGTACATGTCCGACTGGTCCGGCAACCCCAATGCGCCTGAACTTATAATTCCTCAGAACCCCGGGCCTTTCCCATTCGTTTTCGACAACCCGATATCGATAGATTATCCTGTTTTCGACTACAGGTATCTCACGTCTCTCGGTCCGGTCAGTCTCAATGATGGAGATTCGCTTCACATAGTCGGCGGATGGGTTGTCGGTCTGGGTCTTGATGGGCTCAGGATGAATGCCGATCTTCTGCTTGACGCGTATTACCGG
Source organism: Candidatus Aegiribacteria sp. (assembly GCA_030642525.1). Taxonomy (GTDB): domain Bacteria; phylum Fermentibacterota; class Fermentibacteria; order Fermentibacterales; family JCC-6; genus Aegiribacteria. The sequence continues at coordinate 7,042 of DAOWNO010000071.1, read as the reverse complement.
GAATCCATCTGGGGTCCCGGACTGGGTATCGAAGGAACTGTTCCTCTGATCGAATCCGGAATCGCAGTTTCTCCGAATCCGCTTTTGAGTACCGGAAAAGTGAACTTCAGCCTCAGTGAGCCATGCATGGCTGTTCTGTCCATCTATGACGTTACGGGAAGGCTTGTAGATACTATTCTGAATACTGAACTCACCGCAGGTGACTACTCTGTCAATGTTAACGCTGCAGATATGGCTGCAGGCGTTTACATGGTCAGGCTTCAGGCTGGTGGAAATGTCAGTACCGGAAGGTTCATACTCCTTAAATAGCGAATTCGTGCCATTCGCGAATTCACGAAAAAAAATACCCATACCATGCACAATGCGTGGTATGGGTTTTCTCACTGGAAAACAGAATATGTGCAGGAATAACTTCCCGAGTGTTTACAAGCCTTAGCGAATTTGAGATGGCTATCAGATGATCGTCGGTGTCGATTTCCGCGGGACACAGGTAACTTGTGAATAATATTCAGTACTATTAGAATTATATAGAATTGATGTGAGGTTTATTCCGATGCATAATCAGAGAAAAGCAAGTTCATTATTTCTTCACGGTATTGCGACAAGACTATGTATTGTTTTCCTGATTCTCTCTATTGTACCAATACTGATCCTGGCATACTACAACCTCTCCAGCAGCCAGAAAGAGATCATCGATGTTACCAGTGAAAACCTGCTCGAGCTGTCCAAGGGAGCGGCCCAGAGCATCGAGCAAGTTCTTACGGAAAATCAGCGCAATTCAGCCACTCTGGCCGGAGATCCGGTCGTGGTTGAGTTTCTGTCCGCTTCAGAGGATGAACGATCCGCACTCGCTCCCTCGGTTTATCAGGTTCTGCAGAACTTCGCTGATACGCATCCTGATTACGATGCTCCCGGACTGCTTGATACAAACGGTATAGTCGTTGTTTCTCTTGATCATGTGCTTATCGGCAGGGATAGATCCTTCCGGGATTATTTTCAGGTTTCCATACAGGGTGAACCGTATGTTTCCAGTATTCTGGTTGGCCGAGCCACCGGAAGGCCAGGCATCTTCCTCACACATCCTGTCATAACGGATGACGGGGATATCGCAGGCATCGACATCATCTGGCTCAAAGCCAGTGTGGTTTATGATGTGATCAGCAGAATGTCCGTCGGTGTGGACGGTGCTGCTTTCGTCGTGGACCAGGATGGTGTGATCATTGTTCATCCTGACAGCACTCTCCTTTATCACAGCCTGGTGGAGCTGACGCCTGAAGCATCAGAGACGATTTCCGAAACCATCCGTTTTGGAACAGCTGAAGCTACAGATACACCACTGATTCCCTTCAGCCTTGGCATGACCGACCTGTCCTCTGCTATAACATCCGGGGATGCTTCCGGAATCTGCCTGTATCGTTCTCCTTTTGATGACTGCAATCATGTGGCCGCATATACTCGTATGGAATTATTTCCCTGGACCGTGGTCGTTGACCTTCCGGAAACCTGTTTTTTAGCTCCTTTCCAGAGACTGCGATCCGTATCCTGGATTGCTGCAGGTATACTTGCTGCAATCGTGCTGATTGTTTCCCTCTTGTTTGCACGAGGAGTCACCCGACCCATCCGTAAACTGGTCACAACTGCGTCGGCGATTGAGAGAAATGAGCCTTTCGATCCCCTTGATCTGAAAGATGTTACTTCAGGGCGCGATGAGATAGCTGACCTTGGCAGAATATTCTCTGACATGGTGCTCTCACTTCGCCTGGAATCCTCTTTGCGCAGTGAGGCGGAAAAACGCACTGAACATCTCAACCTTATTCTTCGAGCTATCCGCAACATTAACCAGCTCATCACAAAGGAAAAAGATCGCGACAGGCTTATCCAGAGAACCTGCATGAATTTTGTGGAAACAAGAGGTTACTTCAGCGCCTGGATTATCCTGCTTGATGAATCCGGAAAACCTTTTACCACCGCTGAAGCAGGTATTGGAGACAAATTCCAACCACTGCTTGAGCAATTTGAAACCGGAAAAATGCCGGAGTGCTGCCGTAGAGCGATGGAGATTCCGGAGGTCATCGTAACTCTCGTTCCCGAAACAACCTGTGGTGATTGTCCTTTATCGGATATGCACGACAACAGAGCTTCTGCGACAACGCGGCTGGAATGGGCGGGGAAGGTTTACGGTCTGCTGGCAGTGTCCTTTCCCGTTGAAAACGCGGAAGATATTGAGGAAGTAAGGCTTTTCCGGGAGGTTACGGAAGACATAAGCTTTGCATTGCATGGAATGGAACTTGACGAAGCCCGGAAACAGGGAGTGGAGCAACTGCGTAGCAGTGAAGAGAGATATCGTCTGCTGGCAGACAATACGATTGACTGCATCTGGAAGATTGATCCTGACTTCAGATTCACATACGTCAATCCAGCCATATTTCAGATGCTTGGATTCACTCAGGAAGAGTGGATTGAAAGTTTATTGTCTGACCATTGTCTGCCTGAGGATATGGAATACGTAACCAGTTTTGCGATGGCGGAATTGGAGAAAGGTTCTGAATCAATTGGCGTTACATTCGAAACTTATCTGCTTCATAAGAACGGTGAGAAGGTTCCCGTTGAAATAACCGGCAAGGTGTTGCGTGACAACGACGGAAATCCAGTGGGATTTCAGGGAACGACAAGGGACATAACCATTCGAAAAGTCGCTGAGAATGCTTTACGAAGCAAAACAGATGAAGTCAACCTGCTCCTCAGGGTTGGCAGCAAACTCGGAAGCACTCTCGATCTTGATGAGGTTTGCAGGCATCTTCACAGCAGTCTGTCTGAAATCATGGACTGTGACGGCCTTTTTGTATCAGCTTACAGCTCCGAAGACAAGCTTATTCGCTGTCTTGCCGCATGGGGGGAAGAAAAATGGCTGGATGCTTCCGGACTTCCTCTGATTCCTATTGAGGAAGAAGGACACGGCACACAGAGCATAGCAATTAGAACTGGACAACCCATCATTCTCGATGACTACCAGGCTTATATGAAAACCGCTAAAACGTCGTACTTTGTTGATCAGGATGGAAGGATCGCCGATGAAGGTGAAGAACCTGCTGATGGCAACATTACACGTTCCTCTCTGATCGTCCCGCTCAAGTTCAAAGGAGAGGTTATAGGCGTTGTTCAGGTTCTCAGTTACAGATTGAATGCCTTTTCAGAGCATAATATGAAGTTTCTGGAAGCCATAACTCCCCATGTAGCCGCAACGGTGGCTAACGTGATGCTGTTCAAGCGGATTGAAAAAGAATTCGATGAGCGGAAACAACTTGAGGAGCAGTTGAGACAATCGCAGAAGATGGAAGCCATCGGTATGCTCGCTGGCGGAATCGCTCATGACTTCAACAACATCCTTCAGGCGATATTCGGTTACACGGATCTCGCTATAGCCAGACTATCCGAAGGAGATCCCGTTTTTAAAGATCTCATGGAGATCGACATCAGCGCCCGGAAAGCTGCAAATCTCACGCAGCAGCTTCTTGCATTCGGCCGCCGACAGATTCTGATTCCCAGGGATATTAACCTGAATGATCTGATCGGCAATTTACTCAGAATGCTTAAAAGGGTTATCAGCGAAGATATCAAACTCGAATTCATCCGGGAACACAGACTCGGAACTGTTCACGCGGATCCCAGCCAGATGGATCAGGTGATCATGAATCTCTGCGTTAACGCCCGTGACGCTATGCCTAATGGCGGAAATCTGATGATCGAGACGCAGAACGTTCTTATTACCGAGGATTACTGCAGCACTCATCCATGGGCACTACAGGGACGTTATGTACTGGTCACTATCACTGATTCCGGTTGCGGTATGAACGAGGAAACCCGCAACAGGATCTTCGAACCGTTCTTTACTACTAAAACAGTCGGCAAGGGTTCGGGGCTGGGGCTATCTACCGTTTACGGAATAGTGAACCAGCATGATGGAATCATTAACGTTTACAGCGAAGAAGGTAAAGGAACCGCCTTCAAGATTTACCTTCCTCTGGTGGATCGCCCCGCGGAACAAATCTCTGCTGAATTAAAGGAACCTGTTTCAGGCGGTACAGAAACAATCCTTGTAGCTGAAGATGACAAAATGCTTCGCAACATTGCCAAACGGATTCTTGAGAAAGCAGGTTATACAGTTCTGCTGGCAAAGGATGGCCTTGAAGCTGTCAAGATACTGGAACAGCATGATCATAAAATCTCGCTTGCTCTAATCGATATTGTTATGCCGGGAATGAACGGTAGAGAAGTCTATAACAGGATAATGGAAATCTCCCCGTTAACAAGAACTCTTTTCACAAGCGGGTACAGTTCAAATACCGTTCATACCCGTTTTGTCCTCGACGAAGGAATGCACCTGATCAGCAAGCCCTGCGCCCCGGATACTCTCCTTCGCAAGGTCAGAGCCGTGCTGGATGAATAAGTAGTCAGATGTATAAGCAACAATATTGACATTCTCTTTCTTTGACTGCTTTTGCAGCGCAGTTACAAAAAGTTACATATTGTTAATACTGGATTCATGGAGTAGTAATAGATAAGTTTCAGATGCTTGCGCGTGTACCTCTTCCAGAAGGTTTCCTGCAGGTTGTAGAAAGGAATTGAAATGCAGCAGTTATTATCCCTGTCAGTCATTCTGATTGCTTTTGCCCATAGCGACGCTCTGGAACATCCCGTTCATATGGCGGATATCTATATCGGACCGGGGCAGGACACTCTGCTCATCGATGAGGATTTCGTGCAGGATGGAAACATCATCATTTACGGAGACGGAGTTCTTCTTGTTGATAACGCAAAGCTGACTATTTCCGGGCATATCTGGGCCCAGGATCAGGGGAAAGCTGTCTTCAGAAACGATGCATGGCTTCACTTCAATCAGTTCTACGTGGGCCAGTATTATGTATTTCTTATCGAAAGCTCCGAGTTTGAAGCTTCTGACGCAACCGTGGACGCGAACGGTGTGATGCACTACGCTCAGCTTCATGACGATTGCATCTACACGGCTGTTCGCACGGATTTTCCCGACTGGACATTCAGAAAGGTATTCGACAGGGCGTCCCTGATACTGGAAGATGTGGATCACGTCGGGGATATAATGGTTGACGATTCCTGTTTTGTTCATTTCACCCGGTGTGATACACTTATGCCATGGCTGGAAACCTGTGACGGTTCCTTCATAAATATCGAATTCCCGGATCCTGATTATGTCGAGCATTTCGAGTTCTCCGAAAGCACTCCCGGTGTTGACGGTATTGGTTTCACATTTATCGTCGACCAATGCAACAGATGCTGGTGGTCTCTTGAATCTCAATCCGGCTCTTTGGTCACTATAAACAACTCTGTAATAAGAGGTTCATGCGTCAGAATTCCTGGTTCCAATACAGTCAATATTCAGGACATTGAGAATAACAGCTATTTTTCACATCTGACAGTTCCTCTGGAAGACAGGCTGCTCGAATACAACAACACTTACGTTTACTGGTGGAACTGGTATCCGATGGAAAACACGATATTCAATATTGATTCCAGTATCTTCGGCGAATTGATAGGAAGAGGTGTTTCCGAAACCTATGCTACGAATTGCGTTCATGATGGTGCTACGATATGTCTGAGTGCAACGGACAGCGCCTTTGTCTCGTTTGCAGACGGAACAAGCCTTGCTTTTATATCTTCCTTTGAGAGGGGAACAATGCTTCTTACGAACTCCTCTGTTACTCCCATGTGGTCTTATCAGTCAACAAATATCGCTCACGATCATTCCTCTATCCATGCTGTCAACTCATATTTTGAATACGAACCTTATGCGCTGGATACCGCTCTGGTAATGGTGACAGCGATAGACGGGCCACCATCCGGGCAGGTTGATGACATTGTTGATATAATCGGCTCAGCATGGATAGATACAGGAGAATACAATCCGGCGGTATTCGACAGATACAGTGTCTCCTGGGCTGAAGACGGCGGTACGGACTGGACACTGATCGTCGAATCAGCAAGTCAGGCGTATAATGAGATTATTGCCACGTGGAATACATCTGGAATTGCTGAGGGAGAGTACGACCTTCAGCTAACGCTGTACAGCAGCGCTGGTGACAGCCTTACAGCGCCGGCGGATATAACGTTGTATCCCCTCGGGATCGAAGAATTTAACAGCCGGAACAATGGCTGCTGTCTGACATACCCGAATCCATTTACTTCAGGGGCAGCATTCACCTACACACTTACGCAGAATGAAACTGTAGTACTCCGTGTCTACGATGCAAGCGGACGTCTTGTTGATACCGTAGTGAATGAAACTCAGGCAGCCGGGAACCATTCCGTAACCTGGGAATCCTCTGACATGTCCCTTCAGGGCATAACCTCAGGGATATATTTCTGTGACTTTCAGGCTGGAGATGAATTCTCACAGACAGGAAAATTCTTCCTCTTAAGGTAGAAGTGAGAGGATATTCCCGAACCGGCATTTTCCTTGTATGATATCGTGTCAAACAAATTAAGATATGAAGGGAGCTTTTCATGGCACTTGTCAAGAACCTGGTGCAAGGGCACAGGCATTGATGGTATCGGAGATTCCCCTTGTGATGTTTTCGGAGGTGACGGTCACATCAATGTACCGGAACCTGCAACCCCCTGTGGAAGGTGCATGGGAACAGGCAAAATCTACAACGAAGTTCTCGAGGAACACGGGAAATGCGGTGGCTGCAACGGATCAGGCTGGGCTACCTGAAAGAATCCAGGAACATGTCCGACAATGAAGCATCGGCATAAAAACCACACAACTGGCTATAATACCCGCATATTATCAGAAAATACATCCAGTATTCGTTCAAAGCTGCGAGCCGCTTCTGCTCAATGCGCATTATCGGACAAGCTCCTAGTAATAGTACACTCTAAAGTTTCGGATATAGGCGTTTGAGCTTGATGCGAGCATTATCTGTTGTGAAATGCCAGTCAACGTTTGTTTGCCGATTGTTTCTGTCTGTGTTCCATACCCTTACCTCTGATCTAAGTTTTTCAATAT
>DAOWNO010000283.1 GCA_030642525.1 Candidatus Aegiribacteria sp. | reverse complement strand
CAAGGGTAATGTACCGGATGGGGTTTCTTCAGAAGAAGTACATACAGCGATCGGAAGGGTTATTGAGGAACTGTCCACAAGTATCAGAAGATCCTTCATTACATATCAGGCTTCGGGCGAGAACACCAGAATAGACAAAATGTACATCAGTGGTGGATGTTCACTTATGCCGGGGCTCGCGACAATACTCAGTGAGCAGCACGGGCTTTCTGTTGAGCATTTCCAGCCGTTCAGGAATATTACGGTTCCCGAAACTGTCATCACTGATGATAACCTTGATTCCATGGGCGCGGTACTTGCAGTATGCATCGGACTTGCACTGCGGGGATATATAACCAGCATGGTTGACATCAACATACTTGAACAGCCTGAAGGCAAGAGAAAAGCTGCTGCCGGAACCCCTTCGGTTGCAGAACCATCTTCCATCCTGACAATTCTGTGTATCATTCCATATCTGGGTCTTATTGCTGGTGGAGTAATAGCATATATGGATTATCAGGATCTGAAGACTCAGGAAACAGAACTGAATCAGGAAATCGATCAGGTCACAGATCAGATATCTCAGCTTGGTTTACAGCTTGATCAGCAGGTTGAAGCTGATAGACTGAGAAGTCTTGTTGATAGAAAACATCAGCAGATACTTGATCTTTCCCTCAATCAGAAATATACGGTCTATATAGTTGAATACCTTTGCCGGGCAATCTATCCCGAAGCGATCACTCCGGGCAATGAAAATGAAAAGGGTATTTTTATTACAAGTCTGATCGTTGGTCCTCGGGAAATAGGTATCTCAGGTGTAGCTAAAACATGGGGAGATATCATTGAATTTCAGCGTAATGTTGTTGAAATAATGCCGGATGGCCATACGCCACTATTCTCGCTTGAAGATTATGGACAGACTTATACACTTGCTTCCGAAGCAACCAGAACTGGAAGCAGAAGATATAATTTCGAGATGACAATTGGAGTAAATCCTTTAGCACTATCATCTCTGGTTGGTGAATTTGCTGGAACTTCAAGAGATTTAACCAGCATATTTGCGGAGCCGGATGATGGGGAAGAATCAGAGGATCATCCCGTAAATACAGGGGAGGAATCATGAGGAAACAGATAATATCTGCATCGGGTTTACTGCTTGCTATTGCGGTCGCCGGGTGCAATCCTGTCGGTATGGAGGATACAAAAATATGGGTGACCGGCACTATCTTCATTGATGGATCATTCACTCAGCCTGCCGAGGGTATTGGTGTGATGACAATTGGAACTCAGGAATCTTATGTTGTATCAACTGATGCTTCAGGCGAGTTTGAAATAGAGATTCAGTTATACAATGAACCGGGAGTTGAAGGATCCTCCGGAGGGAAATCAGCAAATGATGCCACTCCCGGAAGTGTCGAATTCGCTGTCACAGCAATTAATGGAGCAATGGTATACGAGTATGGTGGCGGCGAGAATTTTACCATTTTCGGCGGTGATACACTGTCACTGTATACCATTGATCTGACAGATTTCACGGAACCCGATGGGTCCTGAAAATGATTCCTTTAATAACAGGAGACAGGTAAGGGGGGCGAAATGAATAAATATCTTCGAGACCCCAGATTTTATATTCTGATACTCGGTGTTCTTCTGGTTGTGGCTCTTATCTACCTCTACCCTCGATCGATATCCGCCGATCTTGTTGACAGGATAGAAATCGCTGAACAGAATCTTGAAATGAAGCAGACTGAACTGATCTCGCTTCAATCAGGTACATCAGCTGATATGGCGATAACCGAACAGGAAATCAATCGTCTTTCTCAGCAGCTTGCTGAACTCGATAGATATCTTCCACGAAGCTATGATCAGGATGAAGTTCTTGATATGCTGACACAGAAGGCTGAGAACAGCGGGCTTCATATCAAGGTACTTACTCCGCTGCCTCCCGCTACGCAGGGCGATTATCTTATTTACGGCTGGCAGGTGCATCTTTCAGGACGTTTTCACAGACTCGGAGTTTTTCTTGATCAACTTACGCAGCAGATGATGATTACTTCCGTATCCAACCTGTCAGTCATCCAGCAGAAAGCTTCTGATGGAAACTACGACAACATGGAGGCGACTTTCACAGTGTCAGCCTTCGTGCAGCCATAGGAAGGGAGTAGAAGTTATGAGTTTTTCTAAAGGAACACTCACAGCCCTTCTGGTGACTGCGGGAGTGTTCATATTTTCCGGTTGTAATAACTCTGATGATTCAGCAGGAATGACGGCTCAGACAGATGCTTCTGTCACAGTCGTATCTCACCCGGATGTTCATGGCTGGATTGAGCTGACTCTGTCACAATCCCCCCCGCTGATTACAGAAGCGGGAGCGTCTTCAACCTGGCTGCTTTTCGAAGAAGGGAACCTTCTGGAATTCAGTATCTCTGACGCCAAATGGAAGGCTTACTTCATAGAAGGGATCACAGACGTACTTGATCTCGATATTCTGGGCGAAAACCCGATATTTCTGACAGAGAATGAATTACTCGAATTCAGTGCTTGTGATTGTGAAATTACACCTGAAGCGCTGCCGGAAGGATTCAAACCTGTTGAACTCGAAATCCGGAATGAAAATGTGGCCATCCTTGATGAGACAGGTGCCGTAGCAATAAGGAGTGAAAGTGGATTTGAAGTCTTTTCTCCCGATCAGCAACTGGAACCTGCGGGAGATTTGCAACTGATCGGACAGGACTGGATATTCAGGCTTAAGGGTAGCGGAATTGCTATGCTGGATCCATCGGTTGATCTCTGGCAATTCGAGGATACTCCTGATGGATACGTTCTTGCAGTTTCACAGAACATACTCTATATGGGTTCAAGTGACGGCATATTCGTTAGAACAGCTGCAGGGGAATGGAGTCTTCATTCCAGCGGTCATCTGTATTCAGATGGACTTGTACTGACAGAGCAAGGTGTTTCTTCTGTGACAGCGCCAGATGAAATCCTGGCTGAATCTCCATCATTCACTCCTTCTGAACTTATTTGTCTCGATAATTTCAGTGAGCCGTTCTGGGCAGTTGATAACCAGGGTATGACGGTATTTGCCGAACTGGGAGCAGTTGAAACAAATCTGCCGTATTATGAAACCGAAAGAGTATTCTGCTCGTTGGCCGGTCAGAACACTGAAGACATGCAGGGCTCGGCTGAATCGGTTGGAGATATGGTCCTTGCGGGAAGCGGGACTTTCAGAATATATGAATCCGTTTCCATCAGACCTGATCCCTTTACTGAATTCACAGATGAAGGAAGAGATGCAAGACGCGATCTAAGCAGTATTTCGATTGAGGAATTCAGACTTGTTGGTATTACACTGGATCCGATAGGTGGAGACCAGGCACTCGTTGAGGACGGAAGCGGCGTTTCATACATACTCTACGAGGGAACAGACCTGGCATACAATTCACATGTGGCCGAGATTACCAGT
>DAOWNO010000059.1 GCA_030642525.1 Candidatus Aegiribacteria sp. | reverse complement strand
TGACTTACCCGGCCATGTCCTCTTACCTTACAGGTGAAATAGTATCAAGGGATTATTATGCCCTGACTCCAGTCAATAATGACAATGTCGAATACAAAACACAGCTTTTCAATGGGACGGTAGCCAGCTACAATAGAACTTTCTCGTACCTGGATGACGATTATGTCTTCCGGGCCGTTCTGAAGATCGGTGAGATTCAGGAGGATTTCGCGAACTCAGTCGGTTTCATGGATCCTCCGGCGGACCTTACTCCGGAGGGTGAGGAGGCTTTCTACAATATATTGATGGAAGCGTATAACTTGTATATTCAAAGGGCAATAGCCACCTACGAGAACGGTTTGAAACTCGCGATGAATAATGGAATCCGCACCGAGTGGACCGATTTTATCGCAGCAAACCTTGATCTTCTGATCCCCGGTTCAAGCGAAAGTATCGGTTACTCATTGTTTACTCCTTCAGTAGTAGAGGAGATTCCTGAAACAGGTGTAACCAGTGATGTGGAAGAAGGATTCACATCCGATCCCATTGATACTGAACCTTTCAGCGATGATATTCCATTGAATGAAGAATCTGAAACTTCCCCGGATGAACCAGGTTATACTATCAGGTATGAAGAAGAAGAAAGCGGAGGGGGGTGTTTCCTGTGGCCGTTCTGATGAACAAATTAAGATATCTTATGAGGGCTGCGGGAAAAGCAATTGTACTTTCCTTCATTGTTCTTATGATTTCGGCTCTTCAGATCCAGTCCTTCGCGCAAAGTGATAACGAAGAGACTTCAGGAGCATCCTGGGTGGAAGGCAGGCTGGTGCTTGAGGAAATAACGATCAGAGGTGAACTCAGGACTCCTCAAGCTCTTTTCATGATGCTGAAAGCAACTCCTGATCTTAGTAATGTACTGCTTGAGAGGAGCTTCGTAGAGGATGTAATCAGACCTGTCTATCCCGGGGCATTTGCTAATGAACCCAGTTTTGGAGCTGGCAGGGAGATGATCGTGTTGCCTGTCTGGATTAGATACGGGTCTGTTGCGCTGTTTGGCGGTCTGTCGGCATATAGATATAGTCAGGGTGACGATGAACAGGGGCTGGTTTTTGGTGTGATAGCCGGTCTCGATTTGATTGGAAACTTAATACTGGACCTGGTGGGTAATTGACACCTGTTCTTTCGAGAGGAGATCATAGATGAGACCTATTTCACTTCCGTTACTTCTGGTTCTTTCAATATTCCTTTTCGGCGGGGTTGTCTTTGCGCAATCCGGCGACGTTTCGTCCGAAACAGGAATTGCTGCTGACAGTACGATTGCTGATTCTGCAGCTGTTGAGGAGGATACTGTACCGGTTGAACCCGAACCTCCTCAGGTACCCGATACTGTCTCAGCGGGTCTTGAAGAAGCTGAGGAAGAAGCTGAGGAAATCGAAAAAGGGGGGCTTTTCTCTGAAATGGCTCTGTTTTTCCGTTCCGGCGGTCCCGCAATGTGGGTTATTCTCATATTCCTTTCCATTGGTATTGCAATCGTCATTGAAAGGGTAATATTCCTTTTCGGAGTGGCAGACATGAAACCTGAGAAATTCATGGGAAGAATCGCAGATTTCATAAGAAAAGGGAGTATCGAAGGTGCAATTGCGTCTTGCGCTGACAAAAGCGCGCCACTGGCACGAATTATAGAAGCCGCACTCCGAAATTACCGAAACACCGAACGGGATATTCAGAACGCTGTTGATGAAATGGCACTTGCGGAACTGCCAAGATTAAATGCGCGTACGGGGTATCTTGCCATGCTTGCCAATGTGTCAACAATGGTTGGCCTTCTTGGAACTATTTTCGGATTGATAGCGGCTTTCGAGTCGGTTGCGGCTGCAGATCCGGCAGAGAAGAGCATAATGCTTGCAAATGGTATTTCCATGGCAATGAGCACAACCGCATTCGGACTCATTTCAGCGATTCCACTTCTCATCGCGCATTCGTTCCTTACTGCGAAAACGGACAGCCTTATTGATGACATCGACAGATACTCTGTCATGGTCATCAACATGCTAGCACAGGCCAGAAAGGAAGGCTGATGGCAAAGGCAGCGACTGGTAGAAGTCACAGAATCAGGCACGTACCGGAGCTTGATCTCCTCCCGGTGATGAACCTGTTCTGCGTGATAATACCATTCCTGCTTCTCAGTGCATCATTCCTTGAAATAACCGTTATCGAGATGTGTCCCACGGAGGGTATCAGCGCATCGGGAGCCGGTACAACCAGCCTGGCTCGATCTGAAGAACAGCTTCTACAGCCCAAAGTGATAATTACCAATGACGAGATGTTTCTGGGTACTGTCTTTGGAACCCGACATGTCAGTTATGCCTTTCTGCAAAACCGCGATGGGGAAATTACACCAACATATGATTTCAATTCTCTTTCTGAAGCCCTCAAAAGCCTCAGGGAGGAACTTGATACAGTGTTCCCCACAATTCCGGTCAACAAGATAATCATCCTCACGGTTGATGATATTCGCTATGAGACCATAATCAATACGATTGATGTTTGTGTCGACCATGACTTCGACCAGCCGGGCCTGCAGGTTGCGGCTTACAGTGTTCTCCAGAGACAGATTGCAGCTGGAGCTGCTGGAGGTGAGTAGTTATGAGTAGCCCTCCAACCAAGCGACACCTTCCCCTGCTGCTTGGGTATAAGAAAAGCAAAGCATTACTCCGGGGAAAGGACAAAAAAGTACAGCTTAATCTTACTGCATTGATTGATATGTTCACCATTCTTGTTGTCTTTCTTTTAAAGAGTTATAGCGCCGAAGGGCAGATAGTAACACTCAGTGATGCCCTGACTCTTCCTGAGTCAAATGCAGAGCAGACCGTGCAACTCTTTCTGGAGATTACCGTTACCAATGATGTAATATTGGTTGATGGTGATCCCATCGTATATGTTGATGAAGCGATTCTTAGCGAGGGTAACCCGATTCCTGCCCTTGTAGCAAGGCTTTCCGATCATCTGGAATACACAAGGCTTATGCGCGGTACAACAGATGAGAAAGAAATGAAGGTCAACATACAGGGTGACGTTGCCGTACAGGCTATTCTTCTACAAAGGGTCATGAGCAGCTGTGCAGTAGCTGGCTACGTTACCCAGAACCTGACCGTAATCAAGGTGGAAGGTGAAAAGAATGACACCCCGGAAGGATGAAGAAAGAAAAATTCTCGCAATCGCAATAATGCGGGATGGCAAGGTTGTTGGCAAATTAACACCCGGATCGGAGATTGTCAGGATTGGTACCGGATACAACAACCATATCGTAGTTGAAGGCGAAAATATGCCGGACAGCATGGCTTTGATTTCGCCGGGTGATGACGCGGACACATTGGTTTTAAGACTTTCAGATGAGATGGATTCTACAATTGAATCCTCTGATGGTACTACCCTGAAATTCGGGGATTTGCGGGATCTGGGGATATTTCCGGTTGATTCTGACGGATATTACCTTCTGAATATTAAATATCTTGATAAAGGGCAGATAACCGCCGGACCTTTCACAATTCATTTTGGTTTTATTGATACTCCAAAACAGGCTCCTCCTCCCGCGAAGAAGGAGAAGAAGAAAGAGAAAGCGGAAGAAAAACCCGATCACAGAGTATTGAAGATTATCGTTGAAGGACCGGGCGGCAAGAAGGAATTGCTGCCTAATGCCGGTCTCATGACTGTTGGCGCAGCGGACTACAATACCGTGAGCGTCAAGAATATCGGTCTTCCACGGATACATACGCTTCTTGAACCGCATGATAATAAATATCTGCTGCGTCTCATTCCGGGAATCAAGGGCGGTGTTGAAGTTAAGGGCAATGTTGTCCCGTTTGTCACACTTATCGAACGTAACCTGATGGATAAAGACAAAAGTAGTGAATCCTATCTATGGATATTTGATAAAAACGTAAGTGGAATATTCATTCTTGGTGACATTGATGTGTCCTTCAGTTTCATCGAACCACCGGAAGTTGTTGAAAAAAATGCGGAAGAAAAACCAGTAAAAAGAATCAAATACATTCCTCCGGAATACAATTGGGAAAACTTCGCTACAAGACCTCATGACGGATTGGCGATGAAAGGAAACCGGGAGGAATCCAACAGGAATGCCATCATACTTGGGCTTGGTCTGGCTATAGCTATGATTACCGGTTCGGTATTTGATAGATTTATCACGGTTATCCATGAATCAAAGGAACAGATGCTCCGAAGTGCTCCATCAGCCAGGGTTGCCACACTTGCAAGACAGCAGACGACTGAAGGGATTGGAGAAGAAATCGTTACAGATATGAGTATCGGTGAGGAGAATGTGGAAATCGGGACCGGCGGCGGTGGTACTGCCGGTAGCGGCGGACCATCCGATGGAGCTTCAGATGGTCAGGCTGCCGGTGAAGCTGTTCTTCAGAGCATCGGGTTTGCGGCATATGGAACCGGTAGTTCTGGCGGATCATCCGGTATTGCATCCGATCTTCAGGCTGCGGCGACTTCAGGCGCCGGACTCGCTTCAGGCAGCGGAGGCGAAGCCCTTATAGCTGGCGCAGGTGGTGGAGGTTCCGGAGGTCTCGGCGGACTTCTCGGTTCCGGAGGCGGTCCGAGTGCAAGCATTGACGGCGTGTCCTCAAGCGAAGTTGAAGCTGTTCACAGAGCTGCTGAAATAACATTCTCAGCACATTCATCGAGTTCGGAGATAGGTGTCCAGGGTCGAACCATGAATGATATCAGGCGAAAAACCAATATGATTATCATGAGGATTAAACGTGCATACGAAGATCTTCTCAGGAGCAACCCGACAGCAAGCGGAACCATTTCTGTGAACTTCTCCATCACACCGAGCGGCTCAGTGGTTAACATCAGTGTATCCGCACCGGGACCTCTCTCATCGCTTACCGCTTCAGTTCAGGCAGCAGTGCAATCCCTGAACTTCGGACCCTCAAGCGAACAGGTTGAGAATATTCCAACAGGTGTTACGCTGAACCTTGTCCCGCCCGACTGATAAAAAGAACACAAGCAAAGAGAAACCCCGGGCGGTTCGCCCGGGGCTTCTTGATATCAGGTGCCGGTTCTGTACTTCTAGTACATACCGCCCATACCGCCGCCGCCCATGCCACCCATGTCGGGGGCAGCTTTTTCCGGTTCTGGGATTTCAGTTATGATGCATTCTGTGGTAACAAGCAGTCCGGAGATGCTTGCCGCGTTCTGAAGTGCGGCTCTTGTGACCATGGTAGGATCTACCACACCGAATTTAAACATGTCTCCGTACTCATTTATCTGAATATTGATCCCGCTGTCCTTGTCGAGCCCTCTGACTTTTTCCACAATTATGGCGCCCTCAAGTCCGGCGTTAATAGCGAGCTGTCTGAGAGGTTCTGAGAGGCATTTGCGTATGATGTCCACGCCAATCATCTCGTCATCCGCAAGATCAAGTTTGTCAAGGATTTTTTCACATCTGAGAAGGGCAACGCCCCCACCTGCTACGAGCCCTTCTTCAACGGCTGCACGGGTTGCGTGAAGTGCGTCCTCTACTCTGGCCTTCTTTTCCTTCATCTCAGTCTCGGTTGACGCTCCGACTTTGATGAGAGCAACTCCGCCGGCAAGCTTGGCCAGGCGTTCCTGAAGCTTCTCTTTATCGTAATCAGATGTTGTGTCCTCGATCTGTTTCCTGATCTGCGCAATTCTGCCCTGTATATCCTCGGTTTTACCTCCACCATCAATAATAACGGTGTCATCTTTGTCGATGCGGATACTTACTGCAGTTCCCAGATCATCAATGGTGATGTTTTCGAGCTTGATGCCGAGGTCCTCGGTGATGGCCTGGCCCCCAGTGAGAACAGCTATGTCACCAAGCATGGCCTTACGCCTGTCGCCGTATCCTGGAGCTTTAACTGCGGCAACCTGAAGCATACCGCGCATTTTGTTGACAACAAGTGTTGCAAGAGCTTCACCTTCTACATCTTCCGCGATGATAAGAAGCGGTTTGCTCAACTGTGCTATCTTTTCAAGAATGGGAAGCATATCCTTCATGCTGGAAATCTTCTTCTCGTGTATGAGAATGTATGGCTTTTCAAGAACAACTTCCATATTCTCAGCGTCTGTCACGAAATACGGGGAAAGATACCCTCTGTCGAACTGCATTCCCTCTACGACGTCGAGTGTTGTATCCATGGATTTGGCTTCCTCAACGGAGATTGTTCCGTCCTTTCCGGCCTTATCCATTGCTTCCGCAATGATATCACCTATCTCGTCGTCGTTATTCGCGGAAATTGAAGCAACCTGCTTGATGTCTTCCTTGCCGGCAACTTCGCGCGAGAGTGTTTTCAGTTCCGTAACAACAGTTTTTACGGCCGTGTCTATTCCGCGCTTGAGCGCCATCGGGTTCACACCCGCTGTGACATTCTTGAGACCCTCGCGATAAATGGCTTCTGCAAGGAGAGTAGCAGTCGTGGTTCCGTCGCCGGCAACATCGCTCGTCTTGCTGGCTACTTCACGAATAAGCTGAGCGCCTATGTTTTCAAATTTGTCGGGAAGCTCGATTTCCTTTGCAACCGTAACGCCGTCTTTTGTTATTGTAGGACTGCCCCACTTTTTCTCAAGAATTACATTTCTGCCCTTGGGACCCAGGGTGACTTTCACCGCTCTTGAAAGCTTTTCCACCCCGGCAAGTATGGCGTGCCTGGCGGCCTGATCGAATTTGAGTTCTTTCGCTGGCATACCTTAATACCTCCTGATCAGTTATCCAGTATTGCGAGAATATCATCCTCGCGTACTATTACGTATTCATCATCCAAAATTTTCACTTCCGTGCCGGAATACTTGCCGATAAGGACATGATCACCCTTTTTGACCACCGGAGTGATAAATCCTTCACCCTCGGAATTTCTTTTGCCCTGCCCCACTGCTTCGACAATACCTTCCAGAGGTTTTTCCTTAGCGGTATCAGGAATGACAATACCACTCTTGACAACTTCTTTGGGCTCTTCCCGTTTGATAAGTACTCTGTCAAAGAGCGGTTGAATTGCAGACTTTCCCATATTTGTTCTCCCTTCTTTTCCATTTGATTTCAGCAAGTTAATAAGTTCTGATTTATCGCAGTAAACATGAAAGCAAGGTAGATGCCAATTACATTATTTCCTTGTTGGCAGAAGCATAAAGAACGTGTACGCAAGAAGATATATAGTACATTATATTCAGTAGCCATACCTGATACCGCTCATGGCTGTACTCATGAGTCAGAATGACACATATGCTTTTCGCTTATGCCCCTGATGCGTTCTTGCTTTGTATATTTGGTATCAGTAGAATATTTTGCGTGGTGATTCGGAAAACGGAAATGCGATGGAGTTGATATGGTAGATTATGTCATAAGTATTGGAACTGAAGGTGCTACTCTGGATCAGGTTTGCAGAATAGCAGCAGGTGCAAAAGCCGAGTTGTCCGGGGATGCTCGGCAGGCAGTTAAAGCTGCGCGAAAGCAAACAATGAAAACCGTAAGCTGTGGAATGCCTGTTTACGGAATCAATACAGGATTCGGAAGGCTATCCGGATCTATTGTGAGCAAGGATGATCTTGATCTTCTGCAGAGGAATCTGCTTCTGAGCCATGCATGTGGAACTGGTCCGCTGTATTCAGAGTCCGTGACAAGGGTGATGATATTTCTCAGGGTGGCGTCACTTGCCAGGGGAAGATCAGGTATTAGCGAAGAGACGCTTGATCAGTTGACAGCTATTTTGAACAGTAATATTCATCCTGCTGTTCCATCAAAAGGTTCTCTTGGCGCTTCAGGGGATCTTGCCCCTCTTGCTCATTTATCCCTTCCTCTGATAGGAGAGGGGAGATGTATTGACAGAGGAGAACTCATATCCGGTTCAGAGGCGCTTCATCGTATCGGCCTTTCGCCTGTCATACTTGGTCCCAAAGAGGGGCTTGCCCTTATAAACGGAACCCAGGCCATGACTGCGGTAGCATCTATTGCTCTTCTGGAAGCCAGGCGACTTGCCGATGCCGCAGACGCTGCCGCTGCAATGTCACTGGAAATGCTGCTCGGGACAGTATTACCTTTCTGCGGGGAGCTCATCGGTCTCCGGCCTCACAATGGCGCTGTTGAAACAGCGAAGAATCTTCTGGCATTGATGGAGGACAGTGAAATACTGATTTCACACAAAGCCTGTGATAAAATACAGGATGCCTACTCGCTCAGATGCGTGCCGCAGGTGCATGGAGCGACAAGGGATGCTCTGCGTTATATAGAATCTGTTATTTCAGTTGAACTTTCATCTGTAACTGATAATCCGTTATTGATGAAAGATGGATCTTTTGTCAGCGGGGGCAATTTCCATGGTCAGCCGGTAGCTTTTGTTGCGGATCATCTGGCTCTTGTAGTATCTGAACTTGCGGACATATCTGAAAGAAGAATCGAGCGGTTGCTGAATCCGGATCTCAGCGGGCTGCCTGCGTTTCTGACACCGGATCCCGGAACTAACTCAGGTTATATGATTGCCCAGTATACAGCGGCCTCGCTTGTCAGCGAGAATAAGGTTCTCGTACATCCCGCCAGCGCTGACAGCATCCCCGTAAGCGGCTCTCAGGAGGATCATGCCTCGATGGGAACAACATCGGCACGCCAGGCAATGGAAGTTGTCAGAAACTCTACCCATGTCATAGCAACAGAACTTGTATGCGCTGCACAGGCAGCGGAATTCATCAAGAGGGGAAAGCATGGGAAGGGTACATGCAAGGTTTACAATGCAGTAAGAGATGTTGTCAAACCGTTGAAAGAGGACAGACAGTTCGTAGGTGATATTGAAAAAATCGCAGAAATGATTTCCAAAGGTGTTTTCAGTGATATCCTGAATAATCTCTGAGCTTCGTTTTTTCACCAGGATCAGAAACCGTATAGCCGCAGCAGGATAATCAATCAGGATATTCTACATCATTATTCCAAGTATCGGTATCCATTTTCCTGAGGAAACAAGGAGTTGACAGCGCCTGTTCTTATAATTAGACTAAACTAATAAATTAAGAACCGTCTAAATCCATACAATCATGGAAATGAAATGAGATTGTTCGATCTGGAATCAGACACATCTGATAATACATTCCACAATTACGCAAAGCTTTTTTATCTGT
>DAOWNO010000205.1 GCA_030642525.1 Candidatus Aegiribacteria sp. | reverse complement strand
TTTAATTGTTTACACTGACAACAAAGATCGAAAATGTACTTATCCTCTATTTCAGCCATGATTCAATTCAGTCTGCATTCATACTTTTTCATATTTACTGCGTCAATGAAATCCGGGGTTTCCGCCGGCACCATCGTAATAATAGTCCTGATACTCATTATTTCTCCTTTACAGTCCCTTTGCCCGATACATCCTGTGGAACCGGCACGAAGCTGCGAACAGGACAGCTGTGAAGATGAACAGCATAAGAAAACAGAGCCATACCGGAAAATAGGGAACGCTTCCGTACGATGTTCTTATAAGGGCACTTGCATAGGATAAAGGAGATAACGGTGCGATCCATCCCGCCCATGCCGGCATCTGTGATATGGGAACGAATATTCCGCTTACGAACAGCAGCGGAAGCCGAACCAGGTTTGAAAGAAGCATGATATTGGAAGGACTGGCTGCAGGTGGTGCCGAGAGAAGAACACCCAGAGAGGAAAAACTCAGCGCTCCGGCCAGAATGACACCGATGAGAAGAGGCACATTCGCGATCTCAGCGTTTGTAAGAAGCAGGCCCAGAATCACAGGTATCACAGAGATAGCACAGCCGAACGCGAAACCGCTCAGAACGTCACCCGCAAGTATGGAGCAGAGAGATATGGGGCTGGATATCAGCCTTTCGTAAGTTTTCGCATTTCGCTCCCAGGGGGTTACCAGAGGACCTATGGCGCTTGCGGTGAACCAGAGAGCCATAGCGACCATTCCGGGTACTACAGCTCCGGTTGAGATATGTCTTCCCATTTTGAAAGCGAGAAAGAAGAATACAGGGAAAAGTACCCCGAATATCAGAACGGGAGGTTTCAGGTAGTAAAGAAGAACATTCTTCTTCAGAATCACCAGCGAGCCATGCAATTGTCTGCGCCATATGATCCTGTCTGAATGCGTGCTCATTATTTCCCTCCTTCGCCTGTGTAGTAAAGGAACACGTCTTCCAGACTGGGTTTCCGGGTGTTCAGCTGCTCAAGCTCAAGTCCAAGGTCCAGGGTTAGTATTACAAGCATCGTAGCAACGCTTCCGGGGGTTTCGGTATACAACCTGAAGACTTCCTTGTCGCACTCTACCCCGGTAACGTCGGGGATGGCTTCAAGCTTCTTAAGAGGCGGTGCCTGCTCTCTGAATACCGCTTCAACGTAATGATGTTTTCTGACCATTGATCTGAGATTCCCGGGGGTATCAATTGCAGCTATTCGTCCTTTGTTGATTATTGCCACCCTTGAACAGATATCCCCGGCTTCAATCATGTTGTGTGTGGTTATGAAAACAGTGAGACCGTCATCGTTCAGTTCAGTTACTATTTTTCTTATCAATCTGGCGCTCTGTACATCAAGGCCGCTTGTGGGTTCATCCAGAAAGAGTACTTCGGGATCTGTAACAAGAGCCGCACACAGCATCAGCCTCTGTTTGAGACCCTTTGACAGTTCGCGAGCCTTACTGTCTTTTTTATTCATAAGTCCCAGGGCATCCAGAAGCCTTTCTCCTTCGTTGATCCGCCTGTCTCTGGGAACCCCGTAAAGCTCAGCCATAAGCATCAGGTTTCTCCAGACTGAAAGGTCAAGATATACGTTAGCCTGCTCGGGGACTACTGCGATGTGCTCTCTGGAGAGAATGGATTCCTTCCTGATATCGTGACCCTGAATAATGGCAGAGCCACTGGTTGGCTCAATAATACCGGTCAGCATTCGAATAGTTGTTGTCTTGCCGGCGCCGTTGGGGCCAAGAAAACCGAAAATTTCCCCTCTGTCAACCTGAAAATCAATGTTATCAACAGCTGTGAAATTCCCGAACTTTCTACTGAGATTATTAACCCTGATGACAGATTCGATTTCAGATGCCTTATCGATCATGGATTTTCCTGTCTACATTGAATAAAAATAGTATACTGAATTCCAGTTTCTGATAAAATAATTCACCAGTCAAAAATCGGAGCGAATGCTGCATATTCCTTTAGTACATCAAAAAGGATACCTGTTTCGGGAAACTGTTGAATATGAAGCAGTTTCCATAATTCGCTTTTCCTTCCTTTTCAAAATATACTTAACATGTATAAAAGAAAGGAGACAAGATGAAATATCTGATTCTTCTGTTCGTCCTTGCAATCACTGCACCGGGATGGGTGGATGAGGATGGACGCGACAGTTCTATTCCCGAAGGATCACTTCTACCGGGAAGTGACGCGATTACGCTGAGCATTCTGAACACCTTCCAGGTGTCATCTGCTGTTTCAATGTTCGGTCTGGATACTCAGGAAGAAAGCAGCCAGCTTATGATTATGGATAGCAACGCCGAATTGCTCCGATCGGTAGAAATAGGTGCCGGAGACCCTGTGTGGACTTACCGTGTTTCCATATAACGGAAATCTTGGAATATTCGTTACCTGTTACGATTATCAGGAGAGTCAATCACTGACCTTGCGTTGATCCTTCTCCATAAGCTCTCTTGCCTTCTTCTCCCGCCACTCCGTGCCCCAGAATCTGGAACCGCCGAATACAGTAACCGCATGAATGGCAATTCCTAAACCCCAGCCGGCAAGTGGCCATATAAACCATAAATACCCGGGTGAAGTAACCATGTTTATCGCAAATAGAAGTAAATTAATTATTACAAATATCATAAGATGCTGGTAGAATTCTCCAAGCTCGTCAGCTCTTTTCCTGGATTGCTCATATCTGGTTTTTTCATCCATTATGTATTCCCTTCATCATTCATTTTGACTTCACATACTGTAAGAAGAATAACAAGACATTTCCCAACAGCCGTGCAGCCGTGACATTCTTTTCAGCACGAACAAACAATACAGATATAAGCACATCACCGTCAAAACCCGGAATTGAACTCAGGTATGTCTTGTTTCCAGTATACCGGCACTGTTATACATGTCCTTGACAGACACATAATAATTACCAATTAAAGAATATGAAAGCGACCCGGAGCAAGATCTTTCTGATCCGAATCCGGATACCCTGTCCGGGAATAATCCCGGGTCACCTATGCGTGATTCTACATAGCGGAACGTGTTCTATGAAGGAGGATTCATTTGAAGAATCTTACTGCTTTAATGTATGTTCTTCTTCTTGGGGCCTGCATGGCTTCGGCAGGCACATATTTTTATTCGGACCAGGCTCTGTTCGAAAGTCTTTACCCCGGTCTTATCAAAGAGGACTACTCCAAAACCAGCGTTTCTCCTAACGGTTCTGAAGCCGATTCGGGGCCCTTCGACAGTTTCACAGATAATGAATGTTTCTTACCGGATAGTATCGTGGAGGGTATATCTCTTGATAACCTTGAGGGAAACGAGAATGTTGTCCTTACTCCACCTTTCATGGGAGTGACCAGTGTTACGGTAGGTCCCAACTTATTCGAAGACAATGCCAGGTATTCATTCACCGTTCCGGTGAACGTGTTTGGAATTGAAATTGTAATGCCCGTTGCGAGCGGAACTGTTGATATCGAAGTGTTCGGAATAGGCGGTTCTCTTGGTACTTCCTCCTCGAACGGTACGCTTGCCGGTGTATTCTGGGGAGTTTACAGCGATTATGATATCATTCGGATAGAGTTCATAGAACCCATAACTAGCGGCGAACTTTTCGCAAATGCTCAGTTCGGAGCATTTTCAGCGCTTGAGAACACAACATGGGGTTCTATAAAGAATTCATTCTAGGAGAATGTCCGACAATGAAGCATCGGCATAAAACCCACACAGCTGGCTATAATCCCCGCATATTATCAGAAAATACTTCCAGTATTCTCCTCAAATCTCCGAGCATTCTATCTAAGCTGCGAGTATCTTCTGCTCAATGCACATTATCGGACAAGCTCCTAGTGCCACCCACCAGTAAAGCGACATGGTATAATCAATCCGGAAAGCGTATTTTGGGCATACACCTGTGGACCACAAGAAGAGATCCCGGGATTGATAATTGACTGTCTGCACCGACTTTGCAGGGAATCCGAGATTCCCGGGAAGAACTTTCGGATAAGGTTAGAGTACTCCGGGTCAGTAATTGTACTTGACAATCTCCTCTGATCTTTGCACATAAATAGTGGAGGTGCAGATCCCGCCTGTGTCATGTTCTCTAAAACGATCATGATGAAATGAGTTATTGTGATTACTGCCGGCACGGGTGGATGGTTAAATGTCAAGATCAATCACGGATATCGAAGCCATTCCCGGTCTGAATCCCGAAGAGATAGAGATAATTCAGCGCGTGACGGAGTTTTACCCTTTTCGTGCAACATCACACTATCTCTCACTTGTGGACTGGGGGGATCCTCATGATCCCCTGAGAAGAGTCGTGGTGCCTGACGCAGGAGAGCTGGAGTCAGGAGGTAGCCTTGATCCAAGCAGAGAGAAAAGCTTCTATGTTCTTCCCGGCATGCAGCACAAGTATCCTGACACAGTTCTGCTTCTTATAGGTCGCCAGTGCGCCGGATACTGTCGCTACTGCTTCCGGAAAAGGCTGTTCCTTCGAAGAAGTATCAATGAGTATCCACC
>DAOWNO010000188.1 GCA_030642525.1 Candidatus Aegiribacteria sp. | reverse complement strand
TATTTCCAGAGAACACAGAATATCCTTCCATCGCCGCTAAGGCTGATATTATTCCCCTTTACGTACATGACGACTGGTTTGATTGGCAGTTTTCTTCCGTTAACACTTCCTGTTCCGCAGATTGTAATCTCTGCTCCGCCTGAATCAGGCGGTCCTTCCAGCACAACATCTCCCGAATACTTCCAGGATACCGCTTCTGTGGAAGTATCCACAGTGAAACCAGGTGGAGTTTCATGCCAGGCCGCTGAAAGTGAATAACTGTTGTCTGCCGGTGCAGTGTCCTGTGAACCTGATTCAGATGCCATACTGATAATCTTTTTCCAGTCACTTCTCAGTCTTTCGACTGAACCGGTATTCTCGGCATATCTTACAGAATTCTCAGACATTGAATTTCTCAGATCAGGTCTCTTTTGAAGGTAGCTCAGTGACTGCGAAAGACCCTGAACCATATTGTCGCATGGCACTCGTAACACCACATCGGAAGGTATGTTAAGGAACGATCCGGTTGCGGTCACGATACATGGTACTCCCGCTCTCATAGCTTCAAGAAGGCTTCCGGATGTTTCTCCGCAGGTTGGATATCTCATGTCAATCGCGTAGTCCAGTGTCCTTATCCATCCCTGGTATTCACTTTCCGGCAATCTTCCGCAATTAACCGCCCATTCAGGAATCTCTTCAGGATACCCTCCTCCAATAAGAAGAAGCCCCGCTTCAGGAATTTCTCTTCGAAACAGTTCAACAGCCTCCAGAATTTCAGAAAGATTCCTTCCCGGATGGTTAGAACCAAGTAATCCTATACAGATATCAAATGGTTTCTCAGGTATATCAATTTCGGGAAGTGGACTCAAAGGATGCCCTATCGCACATGTTCTCCCGGGACGAAAAGCGTTTTCTATTATCGATTCGGCATATGGAGAAAGGCATATGGCTGAACTTGAAGCATGGAGAACCCTTCCTGTAAGAGGGTACTTCTTCAGAAGTATATCGAATTCCTTTTCTGATAATGACTCTGCGGACAGTTCTTTTTCTATTCTTTCAGCATTCGGGCCATGGCAGAACCTGAGTTCCCTTCTGTACTCCTCCAGCTGGTTATTCTCAAGATAGCAGAATCTAAGCATATGATGCAGAACTATTTCATGAAAAAGTACCGTTCCGCCATACCTGTAGAGAGCCTGAACAATCGGAAAACAGTGAATTGAGTTACCGAGCTGGAATATTCTGATATCAGGTATTTCTGACATATCTGAAATCCGATCGATCCTGATACTTTCGCTAATGCCGGATGGAAGGGAATCGGGATCTCCCCCATCAGGATAAGCCACTGTCCAGTTCACGAAATCCAAGGAATTCTGAATTACTCTCATCGCGTATGTGGCCAGACCGGTTTCTGCAGGTGGAACTGGAGTAACTAGAAGGGCATCTTTTCTCTCTTCAGACATCCCCCCTCCATATCCGTATTCTCAATTTCAGCAGCTGCGCGAACATCTCAGTAATCGCAGATACCTTTACCCAGGTGAATATTCCGTTTCTGACCGTTTCAAAGGATACCTGCCCGGCTCTTCTCGGATAATGAGATACCGGAATCTGTATCACGGAATACCCCTTTTTCTCGGCAATGAGAAGAATCTCAAAATCTACTACTCCGGATGTTGATTCAGGTTTGATTACTTCAAAAATGCTTCTTCTGAAAAGCTTGAAGGATGCATCAGTGTCCTTGAATCCGCCGCCAAAGAGCACAGATGTCACAGCTCCGTAGGCAATTGAATAGAGAAGTCGCATCCAGGGGTCTTTTCTCCTGTGTCTGTAAGCGGAAACGATATCCGCTTTATCCCGAAGGTTAAGTACTTCATCGATCTCATTGAGATCGAACTGACCATCGCAGTCAGTATAGAATATCCAGGGCATTCGTGAATGAGCAATCCCGGTGCGGATGGCGCTTCCAAATCCGAGATTACGACCGTGTCTGACAACTCTGATTCTTGAATCTTCCAGCGAGATACTCTCTGCGATTTCAGCGGTTCTATCAGTTGACCCGTCATCAACAAGAATGATTTCCCATCGTTCGTTAAGCCTCTCAAGAACTTCCTTTGCCGATTCAATCATAAATCTGACGTTTTCTTCTTCATTATAGGCGGGAAAGAATACGGTCAATCCTTCTGAATCCAGTTTGCGGTCTATGATCAATACCCCCTCACAAAAGAACACACAAGCTGAAAAATATGTCAATACGGCAATGAAGTCTACAATAGCCGGATTCCTGCTGATGTACACAGTGATAACATTGCTATATATATATGACTAATAGGATTAATCGGAAGGAATGCTCATGACTGGAAAAGCTTCTATACTGTTATTTACAATATCAATATTGTTAACCGGTTCAGCTCTGTCTGATACACCTTTGATTATATTGGATAAGTCAATCGATCATCAATCAGATTCCATCAGCAGTATGGAGGAAACCGTTGTCATAGGTACCGATGAGATCAGGACTATGCCTGTTGCCGGTATCATCGATATTGTCGAACTGCAGACAGGTGTTACTGACTGCGGCAGCCGAAGGGGCGAAATATCCTCTTTTGGTGACGTATGCATAAATTCTTATTTAATTAAAACCTCCGCACTTTCCGCTTCCACGGAACACTCTCTCCACTTTCGAGGCGGACGCAGCGGAGAAGTGCTTTATATCATTGACGGTGTTACACATGTGGACCCGATTGACAACAGCTTCAGCAGCGACATTCCACTTTCTTCAATATACAAAACCGCAGTTACCACAGGCGGATTTGGCGCAGAGTACGGTAACGCTCAATCCGGAATTGTTGACATTGTCACCCGCGAGGGCGGCAGTTCCTGCCATGGCGGAATCAGTTTCAGCGGCAACGACTGGGAGTCCCTCGGCCTGGCCAGCGACTGGGCATGGCACAGAAGTACACCATGGGGCAACGCCGAACTGAACTCGGAAGCATTCTTGAGCGGTCCTGAACCGATTTCCAGCTACCTTCTTCCGGCCATCGGTGTACACATACCTGGAGAGATCACTTTCTTTGCCGCAGGTGAATTCAGCGAAACAGGAGGCGGCGAAGACGGCAGGTACGGATACGGCTTTGATGACTGGGCAACCTCATACTCGGGCAGCATGAAGCTGATTTACAGACCTATGCCGAGAACCAGAATCAAGATTACCGGTTTCTATCTGGATAAAACATCAGGATGGTTCGGAATCGGTGATTACTGGGCGTGGAGCAGATTTGAAGTACCTTATATTGATATTGACCCTCAGTCTGAAACTTATGGCGACACCCTCTCTCCGGGAAGAAGTATTCTCTACGGTCTTCCGACCAGATTCCGGGAGAACTACAGTATCGGTCTTGGGATTACCCATATGTTAAGCGACGCTGTCGATATAGAGATCAAGCTGAACAGATATCAGTCATCTTTTGAATACAGGATCAGGAACGATCCCGACGGCCCCTTCTATACCGAATGGCTGGGAGAGAATTTTACCGAAGAAGACTGGCTCGATTACTCTCCCGAACGAACCGTTGACATGGATGGTTTTTACAGGGAGGGCACAAACCGTTTTGCCTGGAACGAGAGCAGGAGTACTGTATCCGCTTTAGGAACGGATGTGAACGTAGAACTTAATCAGGATAACCATCTTAAAGCCGGCGTCGAATTCAATTACTACGATGTTTTCCAATACAATGTGATCGCTGACTCTGCTGGAAGTATACACATCAGCAGATATCACGCTTTCCCGAACTCGGGCACAGTCTTTCTGCAGGACCGGATCTGCTTTAATAGCGATATGATTATGAACGCAGGACTCAGACTGGACTATTTTGATCCCAACACCTCAATTCCATCTGAAGCAGCTGTTAAGTACCATCTAAGTCCGCGTATTGGACTTACATACCCCATAGGTGAGAAAAATTTAATGTATTTCTCTTACGGGCACTATTCCCAGATACCTGGATTCAGACAGATGTTCAGCGGAGCGGACTACCGCTTTTCGGAAGATATCCCCGTTGTCGGGAACCCTGATCTGTCACCTGAGGTGACCGTAAGCTACGAAGTCGGATTGAAGTATCATTTAAACGACATCTCAATGATTGACATCTGCGGCTATATCAAGAATATCAGCGATCTCACCGGCACACGGAGGATTCAATTCGGAGCAACTGAGGCGCATGATCTGTATGTCAATAGTGGTTATGGAAATGTCAGAGGATCAGAAATAACTTATTCCCTCCGTCCGAGAGGTTTCTTCAATGGGAACCTCAGCTATTCATATTCCATTGCAAGGGGCAGGAATTCAATTACATCGCAGAATTACCTATATAGCTTATTCGGCTGGAACCCTCCCATTGATGAGCATTACCTTGACTGGGATCAGAGACACACTGTCAATGCCGAACTGGACTTCCGCATTCCCCGCGGTGAAGGACCCAGAATAGGTAATACACCTTTTCTTGAGGGTCTCGGAATCCACCTTTCATGGAACTTCGGCAGCGGGTTCCCATACACTTCAAGCAATCAGGGCACAGCTATACCTGTAATAAACACAGAAAGGTATCCTTTCACATCAATGGCCAGCCTCAAGGTCAACAGGAACTTCTGGCTCGGATCAATTACTCTTGATGCCTGGTTTCAGGTATACAACCTGTTCAACAGACAGAACACAGATCTCATAATGGATGTTGCGTGGTACGAGGCCTGGATATATATGGATAGCTCGTATGACCTGGATCCGACAGGTATGCTTGACAACCCTTACGCATATGGCATGCCGCGCATGGTGCAGTTCGGTCTTGGAATCGAGTGGTAGCGAGAATTCTTAATCAGTTTGAATCAGGCTATGGAACTGAATTGCTGCTGGGCTTCCCTCCCGCAG
>DAOWNO010000313.1 GCA_030642525.1 Candidatus Aegiribacteria sp. | reverse complement strand
TGATCCATGATTCCGCATTCCACTCCGGCATATTCATGTTCCATCTCCTGCAGTGTCCGGGCGAACTCGAGCGGCTGGAGTTCAATGCCGTTCAGCCTTGCGGCAACAGTACCCAGACCTGCAGCAAAGGCTGCCGAGCTGCTCAACCCGCCGCCAACAGGAAGATCATTCTCCACGAGCAGATCCATTCCGGCCTGTTCATCTGCACTTCTGAGAACTGCGCGAATAACTCCTTCCGCGAAGCGCTTCCATCCCGCCTGCGAAGGGTTCATTTCATCTTCAAGGTGAAACATGTATTGTTCTTCGAAGGCTGTTGAATAAACTGTAATCGATCTGTCCGAACGGATTCGTCCGGTAACATGGACGTATCGGTTTATTGCAGCGGGAAGGACAAAACCGTCGTTGTAATCAGTATGTTCGCCGATGAGGTTGACGCGGCCGGGAACAGAAATCCGGCCGGACAGCTTCCCCTTACCGAAAATCTCTTCGAATCTACCTTGACTTAATGCTGACATACACAAATATGTTTCATCAGTTGGAAATGTTTTCCGATATCCAGACAAGCATTCCGCCCGGTCGCCTGTTGTTCCACAGGCAGTACGGAATTGCTTTGATTTTAACCTGCATGGCTTCAGTTATTCCTGGTCTGTACAGATGATCTGCCCATCCTGATTCCTTCCTGATACTGGCGGTGCCTTTGATAACTGTACATCCTCCAAGGAGGTTTCCATCATACTCAGCCTTGAGTTCAGCTGACGAGTCCAGACCGATGTCATTCAGATTCGGTCCATTGTCCTCTTCTTCAAGACAGTAAACGATAGGGCCTCTCATGATTGCAGTCTTTCCACAGTTATCACGTACTTCCGGATTAGCCTCGATTTTCCGAACAGGCATGGGTAGAATGAGTTTCAGCGTGTCATCCTCTTTCCACATTCTGCGCATATGGGAATATCCATTGCTTATCTGAAGCTGCCTGATTTCCTTTCCGTTGAGTTCCAGAGATGCGTTTTCGCACCATCCTGGAATCCTCAGTGACAGTGAGAACTCAACGGGTTCTTCAGGTTCAATGGACAGAGTTACAGTTTCCTTCCAGGGATATTCAGTATCCTGTCGTATCTTCACCCGAATTCCTGAAATATCGATTTCTGCGGTGCTGCCGACATACAGATGAACGTATATGCTGTCGTTTCCACTGGAGTAAATGTATTGACCGAATGAGGAGAGGATACGCATTATATTCGTTGGACAGCAGGAGCAGTTGAACCATTCCTGACGGGAGCATCTGTAATTGTTTTCCGGACCGGATTGTATAATGGCGTGTCCGGGACGGACTTCAAGAGGGTTAGTATAGAAGAAGCGTGAACCATCAAGCGAGACACCGCTGAGAACACAGTTGTACAGGCTCCGCTCCATTACATCGGCATACTTCGCGGTTGGCGCAGAATCAATGTGCAGCATTCTGTGCGCCCAGAAGACAAGACCGATCGCGGCGCAGGTTTCGGCGTATGCGGTCTCATTGGGCAGATCGTAATCCGCTGTGAAGCTTTCTCCCCGCTCAGTTGATCCGATTCCTCCGGTTATGTACATCCTTTTTCCTGTCACATTACGCCAGAGCAGACGACATGCTTCAGCAAGTTCAGTATCATCTGTTTCAACTGCTACATCGGCCATTCCGCTGTAGAGATACATTGCCCTCACCGCATGCCCCACAGCCTCTGTCTGTTCGCGCAGGGGCAGATGGGCCTGCCAGTATTCGTAATTCTCCGCCGGGTCTTCCCCCCGGAACGCGGATTCCAGGTCGTAGTAATGCGGTCTTGTGCCCCGCTGGTTCAGGAAGAATGCAGCAAGTGCAAGGTAGCGACTCTCACCCGTTGCCCTGAACAGCTTGACCAGGGCCAGTTCAAGTTCCTCATGCCCGGGGTATCCGCGCTTCTGTCCTTCTCCATTACCGAAGACGGAATCGATGCAGTCCGCGTACCTGATAATGATATTGATGAATTTGTCATCTCCGGTTACGGAGAAATGCGTCACGGCTGCTTCAATAAGATGACCCGCGCAGTACAGTTCATGTCTGTCCCGGAGGTTGGTCCATCGGTTTGCAGGTTCGACTGCTGTGAAATAGCTGTTAAGGTAACCGTCCGGCTGCTGGGCTTCTTCCATTGAATTGATGACGCCGTTAAGATTCTCTTTCAGCTTGTTATCCGGATGGAGGTAGAGACTGCATGCCGAGGCTTCCATCCATTTGGCGACATCCGAATCCCAGAATATGTGCGGTCTGCATGGATCACCATCCTTCCAGTCAAGCTTCCATGCGTCAAGACGCCCTGTTTTTCTGCACTGCTCGTATCCGAGAGGGACGGTTACCATTCTATTTGTATTTATCCTCGGCGACCAGAACAGGTCATTGACCGATACCCTGAAGAACGGGATCGGAGTTATGCGTTCTGCTTTCATATCCACTCTTTCATCAATCCTTTTCAAAATTCCGATACTTTAATACATAGCAGCTTGCTTGTTAAGATCATAATGCTCTTGACATGTGGTGCTGATACAAGTCTAATATTGAATAAAAGAGCTTTTATCTAGGCTAGGGGTTTTTGTCTATCAGGATTGGTTTGCAGGTGTAATTATTTTGCAGCAAGAACATTGTGTCCTGCACCTGTCCGCAGATCTGTCAGGAATCGAAAATGATTGAAGTTCGAAGAGAGTACATCGATGATCTTACCGGTCTTTACAATCGCCGATTTCTGCGGGTAAAGTACGGCAAACACTTCCGAATAATCGACAAAGATTCTTCCCCCACATCGATTCTCCTGATCGATCTCGATCATTTCAAGAATGTAAACGATACTTACGGCCATTCGAAGGGTGACACTGTTCTTAAGGAGTTCTCCTCTTTTCTTGAGGGTCTTCTCAG
>DAOWNO010000062.1 GCA_030642525.1 Candidatus Aegiribacteria sp. | reverse complement strand
GTTGTTTATATTTCTCTTCCATTACTTCTGCAACAGTATTCTTTTGTGATATTCCCGATTATCAATATATAATTAAATATTCTTCAGGGGAGATGTTTTCTACCTTTGTATTTTGTCCTCGGTATTATGTAATGTTTCTTACTTTTCACTCTTCGTCTTGTCTTCCGATATTATGTAATATTCCTTACTTTATGACTGGGAAGAATCCGATCTTTGTGCTCACACAGGTTTTCTCATGCCATTCGAATTCGGAATTTTCGGGATATCAGGCACAAACGCAAGCGACCGTTACCGCTCCAGAATAGCTGTCGGATTCCAGAAGGATTTCGAGACCCTGTACGGAAGCACGCCTGGCGCTGAATTCGATATACAATCCGTTGAAAATGAACCCGGGATATCCGACAGGTTCTTCGGATACATGACGGAGATGCTCCCTCACACCCGATCGATCTACAGCATAGGCTTCAGCAGACCTTCCAACTACCACAAAGCAGCGCTTTCCATCTCTACAGGCGCCTGTATCGATTATGACAGATTTGGCATTGAACTGGAAACTGTAACCCTTCAGGATCTGATCTGAACAGCTGTTGATTGAGCGTAATCCTTCAGTTCATCTTCCATGCCCTGCCAGGCTCCGCGTACGAACATCACAAGTTCAGTGGAAATATTCACTCTGAATTCTCCACCTCTGATAAATGACGTATCGCCGGCAATATGGGATATCCGCCTGCTCATTATCCGGCAGAATCGAACATTCAATCCGGGAAATCGGTCCGGAAAATGTTCGGCTTCCGATTCAAGTATTTTCCTTACATTTTTACTGACAGACAGATCTCATCTCCTCTTACCTGTGCCCGTTGACAATCTCATCCTGAAATTGAAATATACATTGGAAATATTTCATAATATCTGAAAGAAAGGAAAAAATGAAAACATTTACCCTGTCATCCGTAATTCTGCTCGCGGTATTCCTTGCATGCGGAGGCGGCGGAAATCCGGGAGATGCCGTTTTAAACATGTTTGACGCAATCCAGGCCGGTGACGGTGAAAAAGCTGTATCCTTCATGTCCAGCAGCGCGATGACAGAAATGGATATTCAACTTGATCTGATCAAGGCAAATCCTGAATTGGCTGCCACGCAGTTAGCCTCAATGGGAATTGAGATCAATGCTGAGGACATTCCGGAAATGACCGCACAGGAATTTACCGCTGCAATGATATCCTCTCCGATGATATCAGGTATGATGCAGTCAGCAGAAGTCAGTATCGGAGAAGTCACTATTGATGGAGACATAGCACAGGTTGAAGTAACATCCTCCATCATGGGCCAGACTGAAACGAACATCATTAATGTCGTGCGCGAAGACGGATCGTGGAAGGTTACCGAATTTGGAATGAGCATGTAAGCTCTTCCGAAACCGATCTATTCATCGATCATGAGGATCTGTACTTTGGTTAAAGGTACAGATCCCTCTCTCCATTACGCACTCTGTCAAGCAGTTCCACAACTTGCTCTCTGAGTTCATCACCGGGAAGCTGTTTAAGCTCCTCCCCGATAAGTTCCCAGCCCTTCTCCTTAGTCTGCTTCGACGCGTAGTCATCAAGATACTCGGCAAAGGTAAGAATCGCGTTTGGCATGCAGAGCGTATGTACTTTCCCGCTTTTAGCGATATCCATGAAGTAGTGACCGGTCCTTCCGCACCTGTAGCCTGCCGTACAGAAGCTCGTGATCGTTCCATGATCAACAAGATACGATATCACTTCCTCCAGCGTGCGGTTGTCAGCCAGTTCGAACTGCTGCCTGTCTCCTTGAGTCTTACCGGTGGCATAGCACCCGATGCCGATGTTCGATCCGGCGTCAAGCTGAGTCACACCAAGAGAAATGATACTGTTCCGCACAGATTGAGGTTCTCTTGCTGTTAGAATCATACCTGTATACGGAACTGACAATCTTATGACCGCGACAAGCTTCCTGAAAGAATCATCATCAATTAAATGTTCAGGATTCTCTACAAAAGGAGTGTTCAGGGCCGGTTCAAGTCTTGGAAAACTGATGGTATGCGGACCCACTCCGCCGAATTTTTCCTCGAGATCAATCGTGTGCAGAAGCAGTGACATAACCTCGAAACGGTAATCGGTCAGCCCGAAGAGGGCTCCGATTCCCACGTCATCCACACCGGCTTCCATTGCCCTGTGAAGAGCGTACAGCCTCCATCTCATATTCCCTTTAAGAGTATTTGCAGGATGAATCCTGCGATACGTTTCCGGGTGATATGTCTCCTGAAAAACCTGGTAAGTTCCAATACCGACTTCAGACAGCTTTCGAAGATCATCAATAGGAAGAGGAGCGGCATTGATATTGGCTCTTCGAATCTCATCTCCATTATGTTTCGTCTCATAGACAACTTTCAGCGTATGCGCGATGAAATCAGCACCTGTAGTGGGATGCTCACCGTAGACCATGATCAGGCGCTTGTGCCCTTCGGCGGTGAGAGCTCTTACTTCAGCTTTTATCTGATCGTCAGACAGACAAGTTCTGGTTACAGCTGTATTCTCACGTCTAAAAGCGCAGTACGCACAGTTATTAACGCAGTAATTCGATATATACAAAGGAGCAAAGAATACAATTCTTCTGCCATACACCTTACGCTTGATTCTGAGCCCGGCTTTGAATATCTCCTCCCACAGTTCATCATTCCCGCAGTTCAGAAGCGCTGCGGTTTCGACAGGATCCAGGCGTTCCAGTTCAAGTGACTTCGCGATTATTTCACGGATATATGAATCGGACGGATTCTTCTGTTCCTCCAGCTGATTCCAGATCAGCTGTTCGTCAATGAAATCCTTTCCGTTGTTCAGATAGCGGTCAATTTCATCCTGCTTGATCAGGGAATCGATCCACTTTTTCTCCGCAACCGTATCCGTGAACATATTTATTTCTCAGTGTCTTTTCCATGTGAAACTTTTTCGATAATATCTCCCACGATTCTCTCGAAATCCTTTGCATAGGATGATTGTCCATTATGGTACACGAACGGTTTTCCGCTATCTCCGGAGATCACTATATCAGGTTCGATCGGAATTTTTCCGAGGAAGGGAACACCCATCTCCTCCGCCATCTTTTCTCCACCGCCGGCCCCGAACAGTTCGGTTATCTCTCCGCAATGAGGACAGACAAAACCGGACATGTTCTCAATTACACCGAGTACGGGAAGATTCAGTGCGCTGCAGAACTGAATTGAGCGTCTGACATCCGAAAGCGACAGTTCCTGCGGTGTTGTCACGATAACGGCTCCCGACGGGTCAGGAATCAGCTGAACAACAGAAAGCGGCTCGTCACCGGTACCGGGAGGACAGTCGATAACCATGTAATCAAGTTCTCCCCAGTTGACATCCTCGAACAGCTGCTTGATAACATTCATCTTCATAGGTCCGCGCCAGATAACCGCGTCAGTTCGGTTCCCGAGCATGAAATCCACCGAAATGACAGAAAGAGCTCCCATCGTGACCGGATTGACCTTTTCTCCATCGGAAGTCAGTCTGCTGCCCTCCAGGCCGAGCAGTTTGGGGATGCTCGGACCATGGAAATCAGTATCGAGAAGACCTGTTCTGAATCCCTGAAGTGACAGTGAAATCGCAAGATTTGCCGCGACTGTGCTTTTACCTACTCCGCCCTTGCCCGAAAGAACCAGAATACTGCGATCCGCGGGTGATTTCGAAAGCTTATACGGTGCGGGGGCTTTCTGACCGTTACTCATGATTGAAACCTTTCATATATTGGATATTCGTGATTGACCTGTTAGTATTAAATACATAATTAATATACTTGAATAAATCCATTTACGCATCAGAATCAATTCAACAAAAAGAACCAGTTACTACAGAAGGAAATCATGCAGGATAAGAAATACAGAGCCGTCATATTTGATCTGGATGGAACACTTGTCGATTACAATGCCGCTCAGAAATACGCCGCAGCGAAAGCAATTAAGCAACTGGGAAAACCGGTCTCACCGGATCTGGAACAGAAGGTTCTGGAACTGGTAAGTTCCGATGCTGTTCAGGATATCGAGGCCTGCAGGCCGGGATGGATGCCTGCGGATTCTGCCTATATGCAGAACATCTTCACTGACGCGGGTGTCAATCTGCCATCAGAACTTTTTCTGAATAATTACTTCGAGGCTATGTCACAGCACGGGAAAGCGCTTCCCGGAGTAATAGACCTGCTCATCTCACTTAAGAAAGATCATACAATCGGACTTGTCTCAAACGGCCTGGGACCGGTTCAGAGAAAAAGGCTGTTGAAGGCGGAACTGATGGAATATCTGGACATCCTGGTAATCAGCTGCGAGGTTGGATATGCCAAGCCTGACCCTGCAATACTTCAGCTTGCGATGAGGCTCGCGGATTCAACACCGGAAACCACACTATTTGTCGGTGACAGTATCGGAAGCGATATGGGTGCTGCGGAAGCCGCAGTGGTTGATTTCGTGTTCATACAGCCTGACGGTGATTTTTCAGCTCCGGGACCAAGAGTGCTTGAGCTGAGAGAAACAGCTGATCTAAAGAGTTTTCTGAAATACAAACATAGTTGACCATAGCAACCCCACATTCTAGAATAAGATCAATACTCGAAACAGAAAGGTGAAAAATGAAAAAACTGATGATCGTTCTCATGGTGGTTTCCGTATCCGCTTTCGCGGGTCTGGTTGAATTCGGCGGTCACGCCGGCTTATTCATTCCTACCGGTGACAACTCGGATTTATACAAGACCAGCCCCATCTTCGGTGTGGATATCCTCGCGCATATGCAGATGTTCGCTATCGAGGGAAGTGTAAGTTATGCTCCCATCAGTACTGAAGATGTAGCGGGGATACTTGATTATTCGGTAAGCATGATTCCCATACTTGCCGGAATCCGTACTTATTCAGGACCTATCTTCTACGGCGGAGGCCTTGCTCTTCATATAGCATCGGTGAGTTATGAATCATCTGGTGAGAAGTACGATGAAACGGACAGTGAGTTCGGCGGCTACGGTAACGTTGGAATGATCTTTCCCACTGGAGGCATGGACATCGAAGCAAGTCTGAAATACCACCTTGTAGATTTCGACTTCGACGCTGCCTGGCTCGGTCTTACAGCCGGTATCAACTTCTAGCAGCAATGGGGACACCCACTCTTTGATGGGTGTCCTTTCTTCTCTTCCTGTACCTTCCAAGAAACAGTATTCCAGCGAAGATGAATATTCCGGTTGACACCAGGAAAGCTTCGGAGTATCCGAAATAGTGGAGGAGAAGGCTTCCCAGTATCGGGGCAAAACTAGCGCGAAGAGCTGTTAATGTTACGTGAAGCCCCTGGTATGTGGCTTCCTGCCCTTGAGGAGCGAAGTGCATGCTTGAAATGTTCCATGATACTCCGATTCCCGCCATTCCCAGGGCGAAAATTACATAAGCAAAATAGAAAAAGAAGGTTCCCAGTTCAGGGATCCAGTTCCCGAATGCCATTGAAAGCGGATAGAAAGCAAGAACAAGACATACTATCCCCGTAAATCTGAATGGGCGAAGCTTCTCAAGACGGACACCCAGGATAGGTGAAAGGAATAGTATTCCCATCTGTCCGATAACACCTTTCGCCATCGCGTACTGCTCATAATCAAGACCCAGCCTTTCGGTCGCGAAGAATGGAATGACAGGCAGTACCATCAGAAATGCTATTCCGTACAGGAAAAAGAAAGCCTCGAAGTGGGCAAACTCCTTATCCCTTCTAAAAACAGCCCAGAGACTCCTGAGAAAATGAGTCATGCCCTTCCCTGTGGACTTTTCAGACAGACCCGTTTCCATCCCCCTGGCCATGATGGAAAGGAATACTGCCTGTCCAGCTCCGAAGAGTGCTTCCACAACGAAGAGTATCCTGTAATACTGGAAATCAACATCGAGAAGAGCTCCGACTAACATTGCCATCGGAAGACTGAAAAGCGTAAGAATACTGGACCACCATCCGAATAACCTTGCTCTGTTGTTCTCGCGGTATCGCTGTTTCATTATGGTGTTCTGTGCCGGAATAAGAACGCTGTTAGAAGCAAAGAACATCATCAGAAGAAGAAGAAGCACGTTGACATTCGATGAGAAGAACATCAGGGCTACGGGAAGCCTTGAAAGAACACCGATAAATAGCACAGCTCTATCGTACCTGCCGCGACTGCCAATCCAGTGATTGATGAATACGGAGAGAATATTGCTGACAGGCCAGAGCATCGTCAGAGCGGTTATCTGCCACTGTGAAGCATTAAGTCCGTTAACAGCGATATACTCATGATTAATAATAACACCCGCCGATATACCGCCGAGAATGGCGGATATCAGGTGGAGCTTGAAAGCCTTTTTCTCGTCTTCGCCCAGAGGGCGGAAAAGCTTTCTGTCATCCCTGCCGGAAACGAACGGAAGCCATGAAAACAACTGCATATCAACTCTCTGAGCGTATTATTCCGTTTCCAATCTTTTTTATATAATTCTCAAATAAGAAGTCAGAATGAAACAGTTCCTGCTTCATGAAAACTTCACTATCATACGGTCTCCGGAATGGAATTGCTAGCTTATTTGTATTAAAAGCATTTGAAAGGATACAACAGTGAATAAAGATATTATCAGAGATAACCTGTCCAATTGTCTCACAGATACATCTTCCCTGAAACTTCCCGGTAGAATACGCGGTAAAGTCAGAGATATTTACGATCTCGGAGACAGGATCCTTCTTATAACCACTGACAGACAGAGCGCTTTCGACAGGGTACTGGCTTCGGTCCCGTTCAAAGGTCAGGTACTCAACCAGGTCAGCGCGTTCTGGTTTGACAGGACTAAGGATATCGTACCCAATCATGTTATCTCCATACCGGATCCAAATGTTACCCTTGCGATGAAATGTGAAGTATTCCCTGTGGAGTTCATCTTGCGCGGATATCTTACGGGAAGCACAAGCACTTCAGCATGGACGCTTTACAATAATGGGGAACGAAATATCTGCGGTAATATCCTTCCTGACGGCATGGTGAAAAACCAGAAATTCCCTGAACCCATCA
This sequence comes from Candidatus Aegiribacteria sp., assembly GCA_030642525.1. GTDB lineage: Bacteria > Fermentibacterota > Fermentibacteria > Fermentibacterales > JCC-6 > Aegiribacteria. The sequence continues at coordinate 1,848 of DAOWNO010000062.1, read as the reverse complement.
TCACACCCACAACAAAGAGCGAAGAACATGATGAATCAATCACACCGGAAGAAATCGTTAATCAGAACCTGATGTCTCAGGAGGAATGGGACAGAACCTCGGATATCGCAATGAGACTTTTCCGCAGAGGAATGGAGATAGCCTCCGAGCATGGTCTCATCCTGGTCGATACGAAATACGAACTAGGCAGGGACGATAACGGCAATATTATTCTCGTAGATGAAATCCACACCCCCGATTCTTCACGATACTGGATAACGGACAGCTATCAGCAGAAATTCGATAATGGTGAGGAACCGGAAAACATCGACAAGGAATTTCTCAGACTGTGGTTCAGGAACAACTGCGATCCGTACAACGATGAAAAGCTCCCGAAAGCTCCGGATGAACTTGTTGTGGAACTCTCTTCCCGATACATACAGCTCTATGAAATGATAACAGGTGAAATCTTTAAACCGGAGATAGATGCTGATCCGATTGAGAGGCTGAAGAGGAACCTCTCTTCATTTATACGGTGATTATTCTGCTTTCAGTATCAGCTTCTTTTCTGAGCCGTTGAAGTCCGGATACAGCTACTCACACAATATCATGGAATGATTCGAACGACATTCTGAACTTATGCTCTTCCAGCCGTTCCTTTATATCATCAGCTTCATCGATAGAGATAAGTCCCTTTCTGATCGCCTGTTCTATCAGACCCGGTGTTGTGAGGATTTTTCCAGGACCCATTTCAGCACCGGCTATCTTGATTGCCAGGCTGTCATCCGTGCCGATGAACCAGCCTGTGCTTATCGCCACCGCTATACAGGAAGCCTCTCCGGCATCGAGTCTGCGCATGAACTGCTCGATACAGACATTTGTTTGATCATCAGTTACGGACACGGTACTTACCTCTCCATGCTCAATCAGATTCTTAAGAGCTTCCAATTGTTGGGAATCGGTAATTTCGTCTTTAACATGGGCAGTTACACGGAAGTCGTATTCAGTAAGAGCACCGAACAGTTCAGAGCATTCCCCATGAAACAGGTTTATCAGGATACACGCATCGAGCAGTACGACCAGTCTGGAATTCACTCGGAACCCTCACCGGGTATCATCACGGGCACCTGTTCCAGGGAAATCTCGTCAACGAAACTCCTGAAATTTCCGTATTGATCATCTCGACAGGCCAATCTTCCCACTTCAAGACACTTGCCCCGGCTGATGCTCCCTCTGCGCAGGGCTTCCAGTGCCATATTGATAACAGTAAATCTGAAAAAATCTGACTCATTCAAACGGCTATCCGTATCATTCTGGTGCATAAGTCTTCTAAGATGATCACCTGCCTCGGTCTCCTCTTCTTCAAGAAGAGATTCAAGCCTTGCCTGGCTGATAAGCCTGAGATTCTTCAGCCTGTAAAGCATAGCCTGGATGCTGACACTGAAGTAAAAGGCCAGCCTTGCCGCGTCGTACAGCTGGATCTGCTGTTCCTCTGCGCTGTGCCTATCTTCGATCCTGGTGACATCCTGCCCGTCAAACACTTCAGTACTCTCGCGGGATGCAGAACCTTTTCCGATCTTCCGGATCATCTCATAGCACCCGGACTCCGGCATCAGAAATCCGGCAGCGAAGACATTCGCCCTGATCTCTATAAGTTCTTTACTCTCAGCGGTTCTGCTCACAACCGTACCGAGATCGGAATCCATCAGGACATGACCGTACTCATGAGCAAGTGAGAAGCGCTTTCTCAGACCGGGGTGCTTCTCATTGACCATGCATATGGAACCCAGATCATCAAGGCAGATGGTAAACCCCGAGACATCAGCAGGCATTTCCAATTCGCCAGCATATACTCCCTGCGACCCCATC
>DAOWNO010000070.1 GCA_030642525.1 Candidatus Aegiribacteria sp. | reverse complement strand
TCTGACAAAAGCCGGACCCTTCCCCGGTTTTACATGCTGAAAGTATACAATCTGATACAGGATACCATCAATATCTATTACCATACCCCGCCTGAAATCATTACTTGTTGCCATCTTGTGATAACTCCATCTTTATTTTTCAAAATGTTGATTGTTTAAACGAATATCAGGAGCTGTTTTCGCCTGCCATATCACAAACGATATCAATAGCATCAAGATAACCAGTGATACCAGCTCCGGCGATAAATGCATCAGCAGCCCTGGCTGTAATCAGATCGCTTCTGAAAGATTCACGAGATAGAACCTGACTGATGTGAACCTCGACCACAGGGCCGTCAAACGCATTCAAAGCATCCAGAATTGCTATCGAATAATGTGAATATGCAGCGGGGTTGATAACGATTCCAATTGAACTCCCTGAAGCCCTGCCTATTGCCTGCACCAGTTCGCCCTCAATGTCAGATTGGAAGAAATCGATTGATACACCTGTGGCGGAAGCTTTCAGTTCAATCTTTTCAATAAGTTCCCTTTGTGTTGTATTTCCGTAGCAGACGGGTTCTCGACTGCCAAGCCTTGAAAGATTGGGGCCATTAATGACAGTTATCTTTCGGGGAAAATTCATTCAACTTCTTTTTCATACGGTTTCAACTGTAGTTCGTTCTTTTCCTCTTCAGAGAAAAAACCCATAAGACTGCCGGATAATGATACCTGAGCATCTGGTTCATCTGCCGGATGTGACTCGGATACATCATCTGAATCTGAATTGATCCCCTGTGACTTAAGAACCTTTGTCATTCTTTCAGTCTCCGGAAATACACTTGAATCCGGATCGGATTCATCTGTGTCCTCATCATCGTCATAATAGTTTCTTGCCGAACTCTGCTTTGTTTTCGCATCCTCCAGCAAATCCCGCGCTTCTTCATCGCCTGGATGCTCGAACAAATACTCCTCCAGATAATCTACAGCCTTGTTCCATTGTTTCTTCTGAAAATGAATCTGCGCCAGATTTTGAAGAGCGACAAGATTCTGAGGTTGAGTATCATGCACGTTTCGGAATATTTCAAGTGCCTTTTCAAGAAGACCTGAATCACGATAGCACTTCCCCTGGACGATACTGATGGATGTGTTGCCTTTCCATCTTCTCAATCCAATTTCAGTCATTTCCAGAGATTCGTCCAGTCTTCCTCCCTGCCTTAAAAGATCAGCCAACCGCGCACAGACTGTAGGTGTAGGATGTTTAACCCATTCATTATCAAGTTTCTTTATTTCCTTTGAATAGTCAACGCCTGCCATATCATCCTCCTGCAAAGAAAGTATTCATTATTATCCAGCCTTCACGGATAAATGGTTCCTTTTCTCTGTGTTCATGGAATATTTCCATATCCAGCAGGTACCGCCGTCCGTCGGCATGTAGAATATAACTGGTAAATGCTCCAGCGTTCAGATGATCAGGATTCCGCCACATTCCAAGCAGCATCCACCCGCTGAGCTCATGCAGCTTGAATGGATCCACCGCAACCCTTGATCTATCAACCGAATCTGCTTCAGCATTGTAGAAGTAATGTCTGGCAACAGCTTCACGCCACAAAACAGCTTCATCCGGATTCAGCACAATGTCATCATCAATCCATCTTATACTCAGAAGAAGCAGGCAGTCATCGGATACGAAACGCTGATATTGAAGAAATCCTGCATCCGGATCCCAGTCGGAAAGATGGTAGGATTTGGGGATATCCATACTGAAACCAAGGGTAAGAAGACTGTCTATTCTCTCCATGCTGCTCATCTGTGTGGAAACGAAGCTTCCGTAGATATAAGCTGACAGATGTTCATTATACGATCGCTCGAGCTGTCGGGATAATTCAGGCAAATGCGTGAATTCAGGAAAAATGATACCGAATACATCCTGTCCGGTTGCCCATACATCGTTTGCATGATAAATACCATCTATCTGGTGAAGCATATCGGGAAGCAGTCCCTCCTGCTCAGCAACGAAGAGGATGGTTCTCCTGCTTTTCAGATCTCCTCTGAACATTTCTTCAGTGCATGAGGAGAAATTGAAAACATTTTCGGTGTCTACTGTTATAACATGAAGCTGAATATCTTCCAGTAATTCATCAACCAGCTCATAATCAACACCTGATCCGTAAACAACAAGGACACCCTTAACAGGACCGGTTGCAGGACTCCTGCATGAAATAAGGAGAATCAGAATGGAAAGTGCTGCCACGTATTTCATTTGTTTTTCTTTCTCGAAAGGATCGGTGCGGCAAACCGAACAAGAGATACAACTGCTGGAAGGAATCGCGCTGCGGAATCAAGCATCGGTGAGGTTCCTTTTATACCGTTTATCCTGTTCAGGAGTTCTGTAGAGGCGTTCGCCGTTCTGCCGATATCTTCCCCTGTCTTTTCGATCTCCAGCAGTGCTGATGAAATACGGGGCGTCAGCTCCTTTATCTCCTGACCAAGTGATTTCAGGGTAGCATCCATTTCATTGAGTGTCCTGTGCATCTTCAAAACAATTGAAATGAAGAAACCCAGACCAATGAACAGACCGGCAACACCAACCAGCTGTATTATGAAAAGCCCATTCATTCTGTACTCCTAACTTTTTCTCTTTATTGAAGCCCTCAGTCGCTGCTTCGGAGAATCACTATTTCAACTCGTCTATTCAGTTCCCTCCCCGCCTCGGTATCGTTCGCGGCAGCGGGTCGCCTTTCACCAAACCATGTCGGCTCGATTTCCACATCAACACCTTCAAGTTTTGAAGAAAGATACTCTGCAACATTGATTGCCCGGTTTTTCGATAACCCGTCGTTATGTGAGAATGTACCATCACTGTCGGCGTGTCCTTCTATTGACACAAAAACACCCGGATTGGCTCTGAGTGTCTGAATGACCTGATCAAGTGAAGGTATCTGATCATTTCTTATCTCTTCAATATTGTGATCGAAATATACAGTGGACACAGGTAATCCCTGTCGTTCGGTCGCAACAATTACGAACTGGAACAGGTCGATCGGATCAGTTTCATAATAGCAGTACTCAAGATCTTCATTGATCTGCCTGACCTCAACATCAAGCGGGACTCCGCCCTGCACCCTCGAAAGACCTATACTCAGAGGATCAATACGATTCTCATCCAGCCAGAGCTTGTTTACACGGAAACTCAGAGATGCTTCGAGAATATCTACACTGTCAACCTCTCCGTATACTGTTCTCGGTTCAAGCATTACAAGTTCTGCCGGTCGGCAGGTAATGATGCAGTCTCCGAAACGCTCCAGATTCGTCTCGTAGTAATGGTAGGCTTCATCCTCATCGAATAGCGCTGCCGGCACTCTTTCAAGCGATCCATCCTCAAGAACCTGATATAAACGAAGGAGTCTCAGTTCCAGTCCATACTGTTCGACCCAGAATCTCGGTACCCTGAAAAGGGCAGTCAGATTACGGATATCCGATTGTTTAAGTGAGCTGTGCATTGGGAAATAGCCGTAAAGATATTGTTCCGAATCAAGCTGAACAGGGCTGTTAAAAGGAATCTCATCGTATTGCGCCACCAATAATGAATCCTGTTGAATATCTCTGGCAGCCCACAGATCAAATTCGTACATGTCGGTGTCGGGGAACCATGTTCTCTTATCAACCAGGGGGGGCAGAGGCACTCTTGATCTTTTTTCATCCCAGGAGTCACCACCGAGTCTGAAAGTCAGCCCGATTCTATGCCTGCCCCAGGTGCTGTAAAGCTGGTTCAGCGGCGTACTGAAGGCATAATCAAGTTCCATTGGAATCGATCCTTCCATTCTTGCTGAAAAACCGGCTGAGATTTCGTGGGAGAGACCTGAAGCTTTGAAAGAATACCCGGTTCTGACTCCCCATGTGGAATTTGAACCGATCCACTTTTCAAAACCGGCTGAAACGTCGAGGTCGAGATTCCCTCCGATTCTTTCAACGCCGTAATCAATCTGCAGAACAGGAGTAACAAAACGGGGATAGAATGCAGCGCCAAGAGAAAACTGCATACATTGTTTGTCACTTGTTTCAAGACCAAGATCAGGTTGAATAATATTCCTGACGACACCTGCAACAGTAGCGGTTCTCCCCAGTTCAGCCTGAAAACCGGCATTCAGACCTATTCCCTGCCCTTTTCGCCCGTATATGGCAAACAGGGGATCATAAGATGTGAATTCATTGTCCGCAAACTGCCTGAAAAGATATCTTCCTGATAATCCGATTGATACAGGAAATATCCCAGGTCGGAACGCAAAAGTAAGATTTGCCTCCCCTTCAGAGTAGAGATCGGCAGATGTCAGATAGTCAGCTCCCGCTGAAAAAGCAACAAATTCCGTCAGAGGATGAAGATAACTCAAAGCTGCGTAATGAAGTGAACCGGTATCCATATTAGGATACAGGCTCGAATACTCGGTACCGATGAGAATTCTTCCCGCTCGCAGGATTGAAGCGGGATTCCACCAGGCACCCCAGGCATCATCGCCAAGTGAGATGAAAGCTCCTGAAAGTCCCATGGCTCTGGACCCCGGTGTCAGATCCGCAGAAACGACATTCGCTAAAAGAAGGGGCAGAAGCAGCATAAATACTATCTTGCAACGCATACTACACCACTCATCCTTGTGTTTCCAGCCCACGCCATATAGACGTAGATCCCCCCGGAAACAATTCCCCCTCCGTCATCACGTCCGTCCCATGACGGTTCTTCACCTTCAATTGTTACAAGCGGGACACCTTCCATACTGTAGATTATCACTGTCAAGCGTTCTCCATCTGCAGCCGGCCAGATAAAATTCGCGACGTCGTTGATTCCATCTCCATTGGGAGTAAATGGATTTGGAATTACATTCATTCCCTGCCCGAAGTCCCGTAGCATGGGTAAGTCGTACACGGTCATTTCGTCCTCATTGATGAAAACTGTATCCGTTACCGTGATGTACCCGTACTTCTCCGCACGAATGGGAACAGGTCCAACCGGAACGCTCTCGAAACTGTACATGCCGTCTGAATCAGTGAACTGCTCGAGCCCTATCTCCACGACGCTTACTGATACGTCCCGAAGTCTCTGGCCAGTGTAGTTATCCCAGACTTCACCTGAAAGTGAGCCGCTGGGGCCCTGCGGCGTCGCGCTGGCCATGTTGCTGTAATCACTTTCTCCGTATGGATTCTCATAGAGTGTGGTTGCCCAGTAATAATAGGTAACTCCATTACTGACGAGAGAATCAACATATGAAGTATCATTGGAGGACAGGCTCGCGATCGGATCAGGATCCGGTCCGAGTGGGCTAAGACTACGATATATATGATAGCCGAATAAACCTTTAGAACCAGTTCCGGAGCTTTCCGGGGACGGAGCGCTCCAGCTCAGAGGGATGAATCCGTCGAAGCCACTTTCAGCGGAAAGATTCTCAGGCGGCGCAAGGATCCCTTCAACGGAAAAAGGACCGTAAACTGATTTGTTATTCGACTCGGAAGATTCCTTAATCTGATTTTCATCGTCAACAACAGCAATCATGTATCGTATACCCATATCAAAATACGAGAATGTAACAGGAGCACTGAATGAGCAAGTCTCGCCTCCCTGAAGGGGAGGAACCATAAATGAAATCAATGGATTTGAAGTACTGTCAGGATCCTCTTCAAGATAGAGTACAAGCTCACATTCCCCTGCTGGTCCCTGTCCCTGATTAGTAACGACAACCGAGAACAGAACAGTCTGTCCAACGAAAAATGGAGGCGAGAGGTCCGGACTGGGAGATGACACAACGAGATCAGGATACGCGAGAACAACCTGGAATATCGATGAATCGGGCTGTAATCCAAGATTTGCCGCTGAAACCCTTGCAAGCAGATCATATGTTCCAGGTTGATCAGGAGTCTCTATCGTAAAAGTATCGACACTCACAGCATCTTTGTAAACAAGGTTGCCCATATATCGCGGGACTGATACTTCTCCGCCGAAACCAGAGGGCGCTTCAATACTGCCCCATGTTCCGACCGCAATGTATCCTCCATCATTAATAACACTGAGAGGAAGGCTCAGATCAGCTCCTGGAGCTGCGTATATGGTTGTATCCACAGGTGACAGAACTCTCACATCCGGATTTCTGGAATAGGTGTATACCACAAGTGAATAATCTTCCTCTTCAAATGGGTTTCCAGGGTCCGACCAGCTTTCAGCCACTATTCTTGCTCTCCAGGCGCCGGATTGCGGGTTCTCAATGCAGATTTTTTCCAGCGGGCTCTCGCCTGTTACACCAGCAGGCAGCGTATAGTTATAGATGACTTCGTCAGGTGATATCAGTGAGAAATCAAGGTCGTTACATATTCCGGCCCCGGCGACATCGCTGTATGCCATTGCACCGGATAGCTTCAGTGTTGTTGAAGGGATATAGAACGTCCATTCTCTGTAAAGTTGTCCTTCAATATATGTTTCATAAATCCAGAGAACTCGATCAACTTCCTCCGAGAAGTAAACACCTGGAAGATGAAAAGCGTCAAGAAGTCCATATCCGTATCCTGTAGTCGCGTAGCCGCTGAGATGAGAGCCTGTATTTCCGGCAAGAGGAATGGAACTTGCTGCGAGAAGAGCTGCGATATCCTCAGGATGTACAAGATCCCCATATTTCTCAAAACAAAGCGCAATCGCCCCTGATACGTGAGCGGCAGCCATACTTGTGCCAGCTCTTCGCGTATAGGATGATTCACCAGGCCATCTGTCTTCCGGATCATCCAGCCACTGACCGTTATACATTGCGTTTGTCGATACGACTCCGTTCAACATTGTGGATCCGGAAAATTCGCCGCCAGGTGCAAGTATATCAGGTTTGAGCCGCTGATCACCCTGCGTCGGTCCCCGGCTGCTGTAAGTGGCGAGGTAGCAGTTACCGTCCTCATCCGGTATGTAGGTGACCGCTCCGACCGTGACGCAGTTCTTCGCATTACCGGGTGACGTAATTGTACCCGTTCCACCCTGATTCCCGGCGGAGAACACGAGCACTATATCCTCGTCATCGACCCATGTATCAACTATTTCACAGAATTCATCATATCCTGAAGAAGTGAATCCCCAGGAATTATTGACTATTTCACATCCCGCCATCTGGAACTGCCTGAAAAACCCGTCAAGCTGTGAGGGAGTCATTCCGGAGGGACGCTCCAGTACAAAAAGAGATCCGTTGTAAGCAGCGCCGCTTCCATTGAATTCGCACCCCAGCGGAACCTGCCCGCGAGATGAAATAACGCCGCAGACAGCGGTTCCGTGTCCGTCCTGATCAGGAGGTCCGGAAATAACAGCTGGAGAAAGGTCAGGATGTTCGCTCCAGACTCCTGTATCAAATACACCTACTATGATTCCCTCACCCTGATAGTATTCCCATACGTTTGGGCAACCGATAAGACGTCTGCTGTCATCAGCTCTGAACTGCGCGGATTCAGGATTGGAAAGAATTTCCCACGAAACCTCAATAACTCCGGGAAACTCACAGAGGTTCAAGAAATCGGTTGAAGCCCCTGGAACACGAGCCAGATCCTGTCGGATCCATTCCCCTCCTGCAGGGAGTCTTTCTCCAAGGATTCTCAGAAGAAAGTACCCCGACCAGTTGGACGGTTCATGATTATTGCTGTAATGAGCGGTATTCCAAGGTTTTACTGATTTAATAAACCCTGATGACCTCAACAGATCGATATCCGGTTCACCGGTTACGACAGCAGCAAATATATCGTTTTCCGGGGACCAGCCTGCAGGCCAGAAACCGCTTCGATCAAGAATCAACAAATTCGCCGGTGTCAGCGGCTGCCATACCCGAATCTCGACAATTGAAAAAAGATTAAACTGCGATAACTCCGGTGCATTCTCAAACTCTCCGGAGCCCGATAACAGCTGTTCATAACCGGAATCATATAGAAGTAATTCCTGCTGTCTTTTATCAGTATCCAGTTCTGAAAGATACTGGAGTATTCCAGCCGGTGAAGCACCCTGTTGAGGTGCACTGCTAAAATACGCCAAAAGCATCATTAAAACAACAATAGGATGAATGACTTCATCTCCCTTCATACCCCTCACTGTAGGCATACGACATTACCGTACTCAATGTCAAGCTTATCATTTTATTTTGAATATGTAAAAGCCTTCTATCCAATACGATGTTGTATCTGGTATACTGACCCAATGACCATACGCGCCGATTGGCTCCGATTATTCCGCTTAATGGGATATCGCTTCACAGAGAACCTCCGATATGATCATATCGAGTACTGATTATCACAAATTAACGTATCACTGGATAAGTGAAACCAAATCACCTGTGGTGTGTTCCAATATCCAATCCTTAAATATCGGGCTATTCATCCAGCAGTGTCACAACGGCAGGCTCGCAGTCTTCAACACTACTGACAGTGTAAACACCAGAAGGGATTGCAGGAAGGTTCTATGGAGTCCGGACTGGCAACCATGCATAACAGTACAGGTACTTCAGGATATCCGATGCTGTCAGTTACCGGG
>DAOWNO010000031.1 GCA_030642525.1 Candidatus Aegiribacteria sp. | reverse complement strand
CCTTATCTAGAGTAATTCATCGGCCTCGTTCCTTCGGCGAAGTTAACTCTTGAAAGCCTCCGATCAGATAAGCAGTTCCTACCCTGGGAATTTGTCCGAACATATGCATTTAAGATTTCTTATGAGTAATACCCATTTCATAATGAAGATTTTCCATCCTCAGCAGGCATTGATTACCTTTATCAATGTCTTCGGATGACGCATTCGGTATGGTGAGAAGCATCCTGCCATACATGCGGAGAGTTTCAGCAAGATCAGGTTTTGTATTGATCTCTTCGAAAATCGATGCAGCCTTATCAAAAGCGGTCTTGCTATTATCATATTCATTTAGAGCGGCATACAGTTTTCCGTGTCTTTGAAAAATCATCGCCTGTCCGATGCGCATTCCCATATCTTCAATCAGGCTATCAGCTTCATCGAGCAGTTGCCTGCATCTATCGAACTGCTGACTATGCATCTTCAGATCCGCAAGCGAGATAAGGATGTAAAGAAGCAGATTGTTTGACTGTATCTTCCGCGAAAGCTCATCTGCTTTTTTCAGATACTTCTCGGCAGCCGCATAATTCTCTTTTTCGAATGCGATGCGTCCCAGCAGGTAGAGAGATGCTCCTTCCTCACGGTCAAAAGCAGAGTCCTTTGAACGTTTATAGGCTGTTTCCGCATATTCAGAAGCCTTATCAAGGTTTCCAGTCAACAGATGAATTAATCCAAGGTGATTACAGGATAATAAAATATCGTGAAGGGATTCCACTTCTTCAGCAAGTGCCCTGTAATTTTCCGCGCTTTCAAGAGCTCTGGTGAATTGACCTGTCGAACAGTAAGAACTCGCTATTTCGCCATAGGAAGAGAGAATAATAAGCTTGTCGCCAATTTCTCTGGAGAAGGAGAGTTGTTTTAAGAAAGATTCGATTGCTTCGTCGAACCGTCCCATTTTTTCAGAGACCAGGCCGATGTTACCGAATGTTACCGCAGCCTCTCTCTTTAATCCATGCTTCTTCGCTATATGAAGAGCTTTCTGGTAATACTCTTTTGCTTTGCTGTATTCAGCTGTGGCCCAGTGTACTGTAGCGATTGTATTGTAAGCGTGTCCCAGCCTTTGAGCTATCTCATTTTCGCTCAGGTGAGTGAGATTTTCAGACAGATTAACCGCTTTCAACGCTTCTTTCATAGCGGAGTCAATATCTCCGCGTACGCAGTAAGTCCAGGCTTTGAAGCAATCGATTCTCAAATTCAGCACTTGATGCTCATCAAGGTCACTCTTGAGCTTCCGCTCCAGATCATCAAGCAGGTCCAAAGCGCTGTCAATCTCCCCGCGGATATAATACACATCAGCGGCTGCAATCGATGCTGACCCCTGAAGCGAAATGTCAGATGATAATTCAAGAACCCTGTTGTAATGATCCAGAGCACTGTCGTAATCTCCAAGCCTGTTCTCTATTTCAGCAAGATGATATAAGCAGCCTGCAAGCTCCTCATGTCTCCCTTGAAGCTCTTCCCGCAGTATCCTGATTGCCCTCTCGTAATGCTCAATGGAATTCTGATTTCTATATTCCGACCAGGCGCGGGCGCCTGCGCTGATACTGTATTCCAGGGCTTTTTCCCAATTCTCCGAGAGACTGAAATGATAAGCAAGCACCGAACTGTAATCTTCCTTTTGGTCAGAATGAATCTCTTCCAGAGTTGATCCGATCTTTTCATGAATTACTTTTCTTCTTTTTCTGAGAATGGAGTCATATGCCACATCCTTTATCAGAACATGCGAGAAGATGTACTCCAGTTCGTGGAATACAGACATATATGTCAGCCCGACTTCAACGCATGCCTGCAAATTTGAATGAACATCTGAAAGCATTACTTTTCGTACGATTTTCTCGTCGAAACTCAGACCGATGACGCTTCCAATCTTCAGGGATTCCTTTGCTTTCTCTTCCAGCCTGTCAATTCTTGCCATTACCATTGAAAAAATACTGCCTGGAAGTTTTTCATCACAGTAACTGTCTGTCCGTACCCAGGTTTGATCTGTTCTTTTTATCAGACACTTCTCTATCAGGTAAAGAAGGAGTTGCACCAGATAGAATGGATTTCCTTCTGCTCTGCTTTTGATCATCTGCTCAAGTTCACTGTCGAGCCGTTTTCCATCAAGTATTTCAAGCAGAAGCTTATCAAAATCGCAGGCTTCCAAACCTTCAAGATGTATCCTGTGCAAAGGAATTCCTTCTTTAAGGGAGAAGCGGCGATCATCGGGTCTTTTCGACAGAATAAAGGAAACTTTGAGAGCCGAATTGTTTAGAACAATTCTGGCGATGTATTTAATTGCTTCCAGATCTTCCTCCTGAGAACAGTGTATATCCTCAAAGACGATGCAAACCGGATCTTCAAATGCCTGAATGATTTCACATATCCCATCAAGGAGGTTTTCTCTTCTCAGCCGGGGAGGCAGTACGTCATAGGTGGAGGAAGGATAATTCAGGAAGAAAAGCATTCGACCAAGGAAAACCTCTCTGTTTAAAAGAGTGGCATTATCGCTTTTATCAAGTCCGGTAAGGAATTCTCTCAGTTTTTTTCTTTTAGTGTTCTGTGAGTCGTTTTCCCTGATTCCCGATAGATTTCCCACCATGGACGCGAAGAGATGATTGGCCTGGCCATGTTCAACGCAGGTTCCATGAAGTACCGAGTAGCCTTTCTTATTCAACAGTCGCATAAGCTCACGGAGAAGGCTTGTTTTTCCGATCCCGGCGGAACCGGTCAGCTCAATTATCGTGCCATTCTGTTCTATTAGATCTGAAATTTCCTGAAGTTCAGCTGTTCTGCCAACAAAAGGATATCGATCCATGATTTCTCTTTTTTTCCTGCGAGGTGAGAAACGTTTCAAGGGTTCCATCTTGCCTTTTACATTCATACATTCAAGATCACTGAATTCGAACCTATCCTTTGTTATCCTGTATACACCTTCGGAAACGACAATACTCCCCGAGTCAGCAGAATCAGCCAGTCGCGCAGCGGTGTTCACCACATCACCTATTACGGTGTACTGCCTGCTCCAGTCATTTCCGATCGTGCCGGCGAAAGCATACCCCTCGTTGATTCCAAATGCTGTTTCAAAGAGATCATATTTAATAAGAGTCTCGCGAAGCTCCAGGCTTGCGCACACAGCGTTTGCCACCTCATTACCTGATGAAAGGGGAGCCCCGAAGAGAAGAAATATCCTGGAGCCGCTCGGAAGAATGTTGTCAATCAGCTGGACAAATCCTTTGTACTTTCCAGCTATTCGGGCAACATCAAGATAAAGGTTCTGAAGCTGCTCAAATGGAGGATTATCCTCATCGTATCCTCTTAAATTAAGGAACATCGCGACTATTGATCTATGCTCCCCATAAGTATTCCCGGAACCGGGTCCAGGAAAAGCTGTTTCGGGAATATCGGGAATTAGATAATCCCTGCCTCCGGGAATGGATTTCGATTCCGTGAAAGAGATTTCACCTCTCTGAGCGGTGTGCTCTATCGTGGAAATCTTTTCGATAAGGTTTCCAGCAAGAAAAATATGGGCTTTGCTGTCGTTACCCAAAATGAATTCGTTCCATGTTCCCGATCCGATAATTATCTTTATATCCAGCCTGCATACACCTGCGTCCGTTTCGATATTCTCGAATCTTCCTATTGCTTTCATCATTTTCTCAGCACAGTATTTCGATGCTCCGAAAGACGTGAATCGCGCAAGAATTGAATCACCTGCTGATGTAATCACACTTCCGCCATATTCCCGAATGATTGTGAACATTGAATCAAAATACATATTGAGCAGATCCGTCAGGTCTTCGGTACCTTTTTTCCCGCGGGTGCCCAGCTTTTCCGTCAGTTCGGTAAAACCTGAGATATCAGCAAACATGAGTGAGCCGGAAAAGATATACTGACCGCTCCTGATAATGTTTACATCTTCTGGAACAAACGGGTTTTTCAAAGGTACTCCTTCTCAGACAGGCATACATTTATTATAAGTGTACCGGGAGCATATCTCACCGGAGTTACTACTGCAACGGCACATAAGATACTTGCATACTGCGTTATGCTCAATCAGCTTGCCTTGAAGGATTATATAATACATCTACGGCGACCTCATTCACATGCCTTGTCGGTGAGCGTTTCTACACCGTTTCGTTATGCAACCCGGCTAAATATGCAGATTGGGAAAATATGATATCCCTGTCAAGGTAGACTAATCTTGACGGGAGGGTTGACCGGGTGAATTCCGGGTATAGATTGGAAAAAGTTCGAACATTCACAAACAGAAACGGGTGATTTTGAACAACAGAAAAGTTTCAGAGAAAACCATCAGGCGACTCAGTCACTATGCGCGGTGTCTCAGACACACCAGAATCAAAGGTAAAGAAATCGTTACATCAGAATATCTGGCGAAAAGATGCGGGATTTCTTCAGCGGGAGTGAGAAAGGATCTTGCCGTATTCGGAGAGTTCGGTAAGCAGGGCTCAGGATACGATGTTCTGGGACTCCTTGCGAACATTGAGAAGATACTGGGAACCGGAAAACCTTTGCACGTTATTGTAATAGGGGCAGGCAATATTGGTTACGCTCTTCTTAAATCCGGCCTTGAAGGTACCGGTGGATACCACTACACTGCGATTTTCGATAGTGATCCTGAAAAACAGGGGAAGATTTGCGCAGGGATTGCCATTCAACCGATGGCGGAACTACGGGAAACAATCAGAGAACTTGGTGAGGTTATCGCGGTGATTGCAGTTCCTGATGGTGAAGGACAGGAATGTGTTAATCAGCTTGTGGAAGCCGGGTGTAATGCGATTCTGAGTTTTGTGCTGGAACCTCTGGACATTCCGGAAGGTGTGAAGTTACGATACATGGAAATCTCCACAGAACTGGATATCCTCACTCACTCAATGATGCGAACCGGCAGAATTGGCAGATGAACCCTTTTCAGGCTTTCTTCCTTCTACAACACTGTTTATCTTTATACTTGAAGGAGTGATATGGAAGGTCGGTTCCAGTTGTACACCGGTAACGGAAAAGGCAAGACTACAGCTGCCCTGGGACTCGCTGTCAGAGCCGCCTGCTCCGGTATGAAGGTTTATATAGGGCAGTTCATGAAGGGGCAGGATTACTCCGAATTAGCTCTCTCTGAACGTTTTCCCGAAACCATAACCATGGAGCAGTATGGTACTCCAAAACTGCTGTGCAAGGGCGAGAAACCTTCAGCTGAGGATACGGCCGCTGCTCGGAACGGTCTTCTCAAATTAAAGGAATCTATGCTTTCAGGCATGTATGATGTGGTAATAGCAGATGAACTTAACGTAACCGTGTACCTTGGTCTTCTTGACACGGAAGCCGTACTGGAAGTGCTTAAGAAGCGACCCGACGATGTTGAGCTTGTTGTAACAGGCAGATATGCTCCTGACAGTTTCATAGAGCTGGCTGATCTTGTGACTGAAATGAGGGAAGTTAAACACTACTATGAAACAGAGAACCTCTCTGCTCGAAAAGGAATCGAATGCTAAATCAGGGGTCAAACCTTGTATTTTGACATATTCATTATATTAATAGTCCCATATAGTAATAATAGGAGGTAGAATATGAAAGTTGTTATCCTGCTCATCGCTCTGTTATGCGCACTTGCTACTGCGTCTGAGAGAAACGAACTTGAAGTGAGTTTCGGCGCCGGTGTCTGGATGCCTTCACTGTTCGATTCCGATACACAGCTGAATCCAGGTCCGGCATTCATGCTGTCACTGCAGATACCACCCTCTCTGGGTAACTGTTTCATTATTGAAACCGGATACTTGAGTGTTACCTCAGACAGAGACAACTGGAACGGTGTAACTGGTATACCTTTGACAATTGGATACAGAACCTATCCTTTCTTTAGAAAATATGCGGGACCGAGGGGAATTGAACCGCTGCTGGGCATATATGGAGGCGGAATACTTCTCTGGGATAGACCCGATGGAAATCAGGATAGTAACAAAACAGGAGCCGCTGTAATTGGAGCTGAAATCGGGGCAAGAATAATGCTAGGAGAATCAACTTCCCTTGATCTAGTTGTTTCTCCGGAGTGGGTACCTGCCGGTTCTGCTCTTGCAGGGGAATCGAACAAGGATTTTTCCGGATTGAAAATCCTCGCCTCTATTGTTTTCTGATCAGGACCTGAATATGGAAATGTTTGTAGAGTAAAGTAATTTATCTATAATATGTATTCTTTATGTGTACTTTAAATTGACCAAACAGACTACGTCCCCAGTTGGCCGCAGGCTGCCGCGACATCGGCTCCTCTTGAACGACGCAGGGTAACAGCCTGGCATCTGGGGTAAAGGTAACTTATGAACTTCTCTACGATATCACTGCCTGGTCTTCTGAAATTAGCTCCTTCAATACTGTTATAAAGCAGAAGATTGATCTTGCATTCAAGATTCTTCGAAAATTCTACAAGAGCCTGAGCTTCTTCAATTGAGTCATTGACATCTTCAATGAGACAATACTCAAGTGTAACCCTTCTCCCTTTTTCCTGATTGTACTCAAGGATATCCTGCTTGAGTTTGTGAAGAGGCAGAGCTTTTGATGCAGGAACCAGTATTCTTCTTGTTTTCTCCACAGCGCTGTGGAGAGAGACGGCAAGACCGTACTGTCCGGGAAGCCCGGCCAGTTTCTCAATCCCTCCCGGTAAGCCAACTGTTGATATCGTGATTTTTCTCGATCCGATACAGATTCCCCTGTCATCGCTGATGATGGAAAGAGCGTTACTCACATTGTCAAAGTTATCCATGGGTTCGCCCATTCCCATGAAGACCACATTGCTGATTCGCGTCTCTGTTGTATTCCGCAGCTGGTAAAGCTGAGATACAATTTCATCAGTGGTGAGATTTCTTATCAAACCCATTTTTCCCGTCTGACAGAAAGTACAGCCGAGCCTGCATCCGACCTGAGTTGAGAGGCAGGCTGTTAACCTTGGAGGTTCCGGTATCAGTACGGATTCAATTCTGTTATCATCGCTTAATGAAAAGGAGTACTTGATTGTTCCATCTTCTGCTGAAAGTGTGCTGTCAGTTCGGAGAGTTGTGATCAGCGCTTCAGTTTCCAGCTTTTCTCTGATTCTCCCTGATATATTTGTCATCTGCTGAAAAGCAGTGACTCCTCGAAGATGAATCCAGGAGAAGATCTGATCTGCTCTGAAAGGTTTCATGCCCATGTTCTCAGATAGCCAGAATCTCAGTTGTTCGTATGTTAAACCTGATATCCTGATTCTTTCAGGGCTATCGTTTCCGGTCATATTACTTAAACTACCTTTCAGACAGTTGCAAAAGTTATATATAATCTCTATAACCGCGAATTGCCTTTTTGCCAAGAACGGAGAATAATGAAAAAACGTATTGGGATAATAGGAGGCTCCGGAGTTTACTCGTTTGACGGAGTCAGAATCGAAGGAGAACTGAATACCGAAACTCCCTTTGGAAAACCGTCAGCACCTCTGATTCTGGCTGAATACGATGGAATCCCTCTGGTTTTTCTTCCACGGCATGGCGAGGGTCATATACTGTCTCCCTCCGAAGTTCCATATGCAGCAAATATATATGCAATGAAACACATCGGCGTACGTAAGATCATCTCGGTATCGGCTGTTGGAAGTCTCCAGGAGAAGTATCAACCCAGACACTTTGTTATTCCGGATCAGCTTTACGACAGAACAAAAGGAATCAGAAGGTCGACATACTTTGGTGGCGGATTGGTTGGTCATATAGGATTTAGTGATCCTTTCTGTAAGGAGTTATCCGGGATTATTGCTGATTCAGCAGATGAAGCGGATGCTGTAATACATAGAGGTGGAACTCTTGTCTGCATGGAAGGACCTGCTTTCTCCACAAGGGCAGAGAGTGATATCTATCGGCGTCAGGGGCATGCTATTATCGGTATGACCGCACTTCCAGAGGCCAAACTTGCCAGGGAAGCAGGAATATGCTACTCGATTCTTGGATTGGTTACAGACTACGATGTTTGGCATGAATCAGAGGAAGATGTCTCAGTTGAAGCTGTAATGGCAAATATCAGAGTGAATACTGTTCGGGCAAGGAGAACTATCGAGAACGCGCTGAAGAAGATAGATCCTGAAGATACGGAGTGTAACTGCCACGGAGGAGCAGAGGTAATTGAGAGTTCGATCATAACAACTCCGGAAAATCGGAGTTATCTGGCAAAGGAACATCTGAAAATTATTCTTGAAAGATAGGTTCTCTTGACTGGTTTAACTGTGGGTGATATTGGAGAGAGAGGTCTGATACGAAGACTAAGGGATACTTTTCCATCACTCGGTCTCATAGGTGATGACAGCAGTATTCTTCCGGCACTTCAGTGTCCCGTTGTAACTACGGACAGCTATTTCGAGGGGTCTCATTTCTATCGCTGGTGGGCCCCGCCGGAAGTTCTCGGGCGGCGATTGCTTGAAGCGACATTATCGGATATCGCAGCCATGGGGGCCTTTTCACGGTGGATTTTTACCGCTGTAACTTTACCTCCCGGCCTGGAGATTGACTGGATTGAACGATTCTACAAAGGGTTGATGGAGAGAGAGAATTGTGTTATTGCCGGAGGAGAAACAATCCGGGGGAGCAATTTCGGAATCACGCTTACAGCAGTTGGCGAAGGAGGTAATTCCAAAACTCTTCTAAGAAGATCAACACTGAGACCGGGTGACAGTCTGTGGCTTTCCGGACCGATAGGCAGGGCGCTTGATGCTCCTGCAATACTTGAGAAAGCAGGCGGTCTTGAAGGTGAGAAACTGAACCCTCGCTCAGGGAAAATCTCCGCGGATAGACTGGAACAGGTGAGAGCCTTTCTGCTGCCGCGGGCTGAGCTTGAACTGGCGGCGGAACTGAGGAGAAATGGTGTTCTTTGCGGGATTGATATTTCCGATGGTCTCTTCTCAGAGGCCTGGCACCTTTCCCGTGAGAGCAGGGTTGATATTGTTCTTGATCTGGATGAATCGATATTCTATGACTCTGTCAAAGACAGACCGCTTGAAGCTGCTTCATCCGGGGAAGATTTTGTTCTGCTTTTCAGTGCATCTGACCAGAGTGAGTTTACTTCTGAAGGATGTAAAAAAGTTGGTCGCGCAAAGGAAGGCGCGGGGAAAGTGAGTGTTTTGATGAATGGAAGATCGGTAAATGTGGGAAAAACCGGGTACGATCATCTGGAGGTTCAGAAATGACGGAAGAAAAGGATACGACAACAAAGGAATTTAATGTCAGCGGCAAGGATCTCGTTGTCAAATTAAAGGAGCTTCTTCATCAGGGTAACATAAGGCATATCATGATAATCAATAATGATGGAAGAACTCTGATTGAAGTTCCTATCACGCTGGGCGCCATGGCCGTGATACTTCTCCCGGTATGGGCAGCTATCGGAGCGATTGCCGCTCTCGTAGCAAATTGCACAATCGTCGTAAAAACAGAAAAAGAATAGCTCAACATACTTTGCATTCGAAAGCCTTGTATTCACTGCTGTCTACGCCGCTTCGCAACGAGTACCTGTGATGAATCCGGGTTGAAAAGTCAGATCGAAATTATCCCGATATAGAATCTGCTGTATTCTATTTCATGTTCCCCTGAGGTTTCCAGTGTAATACTGCTCATTCTCTCAACAGTTTCATCAGGCAGGGGGAATACAATAAGAGTATTGCCGCTCCAGGAACCGCTGTAGATCCAATCTTCCCATGTACTCCACATGGCATTGATCTCATCTGATTTCATCGTTCCGCCAGCCCATGAACAAATGGTTTCAAAGATATCTCCATATTCGGTTGCCTGCAGTAATTCTCGGCGTGTTCCATATCTTCCGGCAATCGGATTGATGACTACTTTCCCATCCAGCTTGATGAATTTTATCAGTTCACCATGATATTCAGGGTCCAGTACAGTCCCTTCATCCGTAAGAATCGCCGGATAGAAGTCGCTATAGCTCTGGGGTGTTAGAGCACACTCGTAATAAACGAATTTTTCACGGACTCCATCACCGAACTCCAGCAGAAACGATGGAGGCCACCTCCAGATATCGAGGATATCGGGAGTAAAACTTAATTCATCTCTTCCAGCTGAAATATCAGTTGTTCCGGGTTCCCCCCACGAAGTGCCGGAGATTGTCCACACGGCTCTGGATGAGTTGACCAGCTGCAGGGGGGCAATAGCGGTCAGTTTCTCAGGGGCCGGCCAGGTTTCGATAAATCTTCCGGATGGAACTGTGACGGTAAAGGTACCCTGAAAAAATGCGCCGTAGAAGTAGACAACTGGGGCTCTGGATATCGGTTCATCCCATTCATTGTGAGTTGTGAAATTCTCAAAAGGATCAGATGGCGGGGCTGCTCCTAATATTACTTCCTCAGTAAAAGTTATTGCTCCCCATTCGTGTACATAAATTGTATTCAAGTCGGCCGGGGGAGCTATTACCGTGTCGACCAGTGCAGCTGCCAGCAATAGAGGAGTCATACCAGTGTCCTTTCGCCATATGTTTTAAGATTCTTACTTTTCATTCCTACATGCTCTGTTATACAACATCGCTGAAGAAATATTCCTTCGTTGTCGACACCGATATCAATGGATTAAGATCATCCTCTCCGTATCGATGAACTCGCCTGGTGTGAATAAACAGAAGTAAACACCGGCAGGCAGTATCTCACCTGTTTTCCGGATGACCGCCTGAGTCATTCCTGGTGATACGAGAGCACTGGAAAAGTAGATTCCCTCTTCTCCTGAGGAGGGCTGCAGTCATCGATCCACAGGCATGTATCCTGTAAGTTTCCCCTGAATATCGACTGACTCGGCAGATCCTGCGGTCAGGAGAATACTCGCAGCAAGCAGTGACGTTATTATTTTCATTCGGGTGATCTCCAATGAAGCATTCATGATACTCATTCAGGGGTACTGCTGCTGTTATACTGATACCCCTTCTGTTCAGTCATGATCGATATCAATTTCGAACTTTCGCTTATCCTGTATGCAAATTGATAGTTTAGCTGCTTGAGCAGGTCAACTTTCACGCATGCTTCAATTCAGTCAATTCCAATACAGATGCAGGTATTCTCATACCCGGTCTGCTCCTGTTATTATATACTATTGTGATCTTAATCCCGGGAGGTTGTTTCTTGAGCCAGCAGATGATTTTACACGGTATCGAAGCTGTTGTTCTAGGCCTTGCGGTGGGGCTCATTCTCTGGATGATCCGAAAGCATTCGCCGGGAAGCAGGCTGAAACTGTGGATTCTGCTGGCCGGGATTGCAGGAGCATCATACCTAGTAATGAAGATGTTCGGAGTATCTGAAGAATCATTCATCTACAGGATTGCTCTTGCTGCTACAATCATTCTCAGCGCTAACACAGTTCTGCAGGTTCTGAACCTGTTGTTGTGGGATTATCTTCTGAAAAAACAAGGTGATATTCACATTCCGAGATTGATAATAGACATGATCAACTTCATCGTTCTGGCTATTGTCGCAGTTGCCATTCTCAACGGAATATTCGGAGTCAAACTCACGGCGTTCCTTGTTACATCAACAGTTCTTTCAGCTGTTATCGGACTTTCCCTTCAGGATATACT
>DAOWNO010000175.1 GCA_030642525.1 Candidatus Aegiribacteria sp. | reverse complement strand
GTCACACTCCTGGGAATCTTTTTCCCATCCTATGGTGAATTATTGAGATGGACCGCTGCTGAAAGCATTGCTCTTGTCATTTCAGGGTTCATGCTGACGGGTGTAGTTCTGATCGCACATATCTTCCGGGAGAAGCTCTGTCTGGAAAATGATCTGAGGAACACGAAGAATCATCTCGAACGCCAGAACAGTATTATGACAGTTATCCGGAACATCAACCAGCTGATCGTTCGGGAGAGGAATCTTGACAGGCTGCTGAATGAAGCGTGCAACATCCTCGTTTCAAAGAGGGAGTACAGGTTCTCCTGGATAGGTCTGGTTCAGGAAGATTCCTTCGAGGTCATACCCGCGGGGCAGGCAGGATTCGAGGAGGGATACCTGGCCGGAATCAGAATCACATGGGATGATACTGAATACGGTAATGGTCCTGCAGGAACGGCAATCAAGACCGGGAAATCCTTTATAACGAGTGATATTGCGCATGATCCGCTTTTTGCACCATGGAGGGAGAAGGCTCTCAGGAGTGGATACATGTCCTCGATAGCCCTGCCGCTTTCAGTCGGTGAAAGAATATTCGGAGCGATCAGCATTTATTCCAAAAACATCGATGCCTTTGATGATGTAGAACTGCGCCTGCTTGAGGAGCTGGCGGGTGATGTGGCTTTCGCCATTCAGAGTATTGAGCACGAAAAGGAATACAAACGCGCTGAGAAAAAGGTGCGGGAGTCGGCAAGATATATGCGCAGTCTGATTGAAGCCAGTCTTGACCCGTTTTTTACGATCAACTCTGATGGAAAAATCGCGGATGTCAATCGGGCCATGGAGAATGCAACAGGATTAAATAGGATGGAAATACTCGATACGGATTTCTCGGATTACTTCACTGAGCCTTCCAAGGCGAGGCTGTGTTATCGAAAGGTATTGGCTGCAGGTTCTGGCCGGGATTATTCTCTTGAGATCAAACATAGTGATGGAAGAAGTATACCCGTACAGAGCAACGCTTCTGTCTATAAGGATTCACAGGGGCACGTTGCCGGTGTTTTCGCGGCTGCAAGGGATCTGACCGAGATCAGGAATATGGAACATCAACTCCGTCAGTCGCAGAAGATGGAAGCCATTGGAATACTGGCTGGAGGGATAGCCCACGACTTCAACAATATACTGTCGCCCATCATAGGTTACACGGAGATGGCCCTTTCCGATCTTCCCGTAGAGAGCAAAATCCGCAAGGATTTAAATCAGGTTCTGGTTGCCGCGGAGAGAGCCAGGGATCTGGTGGCTCATATCCTAACCTTCAGCCGGCAGGCTGAAGGTGAACGGAAACCGATTGAGCTTGTTCCCGTTGTCAAGGAAGTTCTCAAACTGCTTCGAGCAGCTTTGCCGACAACTATCAGGATTAAACAGAACATCCCTTCGGATAACTTTGTGATTAACGCCAACCCTACACAAATACACCAGATATTGATGAACCTCTTCTCGAATGCGGAGTTCGCTATGCAAAAAGGCGGTGTACTGGAAGTCTCACTCACCAGCATTGATCTTGATGAAAAGTTTTGCGCCGGACTGGATAGTCTTACCCCCGGTTCCTATGTACAACTGACTGTCAGCGACAACGGTATCGGTATGGACAGTGAAACCCTGGAACGCATCTTCGATCCCTTTTTCACCACTAAAGACCCTGGTAAAGGTACAGGCATGGGTCTTTCTGTCATTCATGGTATTGTAAAAGACCATAATGGGCATATCAACGTACAAAGTGAACCTGATGCCGGTACTACCTTTAATATCTACATGCCTGTGATGGAATCCATTGTTGAAGTGCCCGAGAAGCCGGAATCAATACTTGGAGGAAACGAATCGATTCTTTTTGTGGACGACGAGGAAATGCTGGTAACTATGGCCGGGGAAAGTCTCAAAAGGCTGGGCTACAGGATAACTACCCGGACAAGCAGTGTCGAAGCTCTTGAACTGTTCAAGACAAAACCGCATGAGTTTGACCTCGTGATCACAGATCTGACGATGCCTGAAATGACCGGAGACGACCTGGCATTGGAACTCCTCCATATAAAGCCCGATATTCCGATTATCCTGTGCACCGGTTTTAACTATGATGTTACGCCAGAGAAAGTACGTGCCCTGGGCGTACGCAAGCTTGTGATGAAACCAGTAGTAGGAACACAGCTTGGTCGAACCGTACGAAGGGTTCTGGATGAATCTCAATTAGAAGAATTAGATAATGTTTACTATCAGTGTCCCCCAGATTGTCAGTAGAACATTTCCCACTGCGTAGGGAACCGTGTATATCCTGTTCCCACCGAGACCAGATCGGTTACTTTGCTCTGTCGTTAAGGAAATTCAATTCAGTTTTTACAGAATACAGCTGCCTTATTTACATAAATCCTCTCACATCAGCTGACCGGAATGGCGAAGACTGTAATTCCAAGAAGAATAACCGCAACAATAATCATCCAGACCTTGCGGAATGTTCCCTTAGCGACAGTTACAGCCACAAAACACTGGATCATGTAATAAAAAGCGAATGCTCTTGAAGCCAGAGCAACTATCTGGAACGTGCTGGCTGTCCAGGTCAGCACGAAGGCTCCGATTCCGATAATCAGGTATGCGATCTTTTTGCTGATCCTCTGCCGGGATGTTTCCAAAATATTGCCCTCGCATCCAAGCGTGTCGGCAACGGCAGCGCTGAACTGGCTGAGCACGGCGGCTATAATCAGTGGAACTGGCAGCAGGAAGAAAACTTTTCCGGCTAGGAAGATGAGGGCATCGTCTCTGGGCGGTCCTGTCAGATAAGACATAAGGGGCGATGCAACTGCAACGAAGGCAATGTATACAACTGTCGAGATTATCTGTGAAAGGCGGCATGATTTTATTCTCGTTGCAGTATCGTATTCCTGTCCCAGATATCTTGAGGTTTCGAATCCCTGCACGCATATGAGGATACCTCCGAGGATGGCCAGCATGTGCCAGAAGCTGTGATCCGGGTAGGAAGGGAAATTGAGACCGGTCCCCAGTGCCCGAACAATATCATGGGAACCGAAACTGATTATAACGATTGCTATGATTCCCATTGTTGCCCAGAGAGCCCATGATTCAAGCTTCTGAAGCGTTTCGAGACCTTTCGTTAATCCAACATAGCTGATGAAAAATATGAAAGCAGAAGTGATCAGTTTCGCTTCGAATGCGCCGCCTGCTCCGATACCGCCGATAATGAACGCGCTGAGAATTCTGAGGTAAAGAGTTACTGAAATAACGTAAGCCAGGACGAGCGAAAGGTCTGAAACCTTCTCAAGACTGCGCGTGGTCTTCTTTGCTTTCCCGGATTCAATTCCCGGTTCGACGTTGGCGATGTTGAATCGAATCACAGATCCCACCAGAAACGCGAATCCGCAAACCCCGACCATTGCCGGCAGGGAATACGGACCTGTCGCTCCTGCAAGAATAGGTACTATGACAAGAAAGCCGCTGCCAAAGATCGATGCCAGAGGTGTGGACGTTGCGCTGAGAAGCTTTCGGGTCTTCATTACACCTCCTCCGGTGTGGTCCATGCTCTGCTTTACTTTTCTCTCGGAGGACGCTACATCTTACTATATCCTCGGTATGATGCAAAGAGTGGAAGTGTTCTTCAATTCGGATTTACCGGACTATAACAAAATCCGCCTGATCAGCGTCCCATGGTTCGTCTTCTCCGACTATTTTCACTGTAAGATATATAACGTCCGATTCCAGCTGATCCGGGATACCGGATCGTTCGTCACTGTGGAAACTGCCGCATATGAAAAGGCAGCTCCGCCCGGCTATTGATGAAGCCATGACGGCGTCTTTGAGAAGCTGTGCCCTGTACATGTTTGAAGGATCCATGGGCATGCTCTGCATCTGGCTGCTGATTGCTTCCATTGTGGCCATGAAGCGTTCTCTGTAAGATTCATTCGTGGAATCGACAGTTATACTGAGAAAGACATCTCCGCCCTCAATACCCGACAGGCCTTCCCAGCCGTTTCTTGCAACCGCAGCCGCATACCGCCTGGGCACATTCGCTGCTATAATGCCGTAGCCGTTCTCAACCGCATGCTCAACAAGCGGATGGTAATCCTCGATGTAATTTCCCCATGGCCTGCTTCCCTCAAGGAATTCCTCAAGCAAGAGATTTCCAGCAAGGTAATCAGCAAGCATTTCCTGCACATCGGTTTCAAACATCTCCAATGCCAGAAATCGATCATCGGAAGCCATAGCCGTCCAGATGAAAAGCTCCCATTGATGGGCAAGGCTGTCATCATGGTTCTCGCCGACGAAAACAACGGAAGCCTCGTTCAGCATCAGAATCATTTCCTGTGCAGTTAAGATTTCCTCTCCATGGTGGATTACTCCAGTTGGAGGAGCAAGCGCTAAAAGTACTGACAATATGAGAATCATTATTCCTGCGTATCCTTTCCGAATAGGGAATTCATTTTCCCTCATTTTCAAAACATTCTATTCAACTGGAACTTTCCGGATGTCCTTGGATCCGGAATCCGTTGAGTGCATCTGATATGGACACTACAGCGAAACATAATGATTTCATGGGTGCTGTCTAACCAATTATCATATCCATCCAACTTCTTATAAGATTACTCCGAAAAGTGCAGCGGTGGAAGAGGCACTCATTCAGCTCAGAGCGCACCAGGGTAACTGACCCCCGCATATTTCATCAGCAGGCCTGTTATGGCGGATGTATATGCGATTGCTTCATGCTATAACAGGCGGAAAAGGAAATCAGTCGATCCACCATTTTCCCCTCTGCGGGTTAAAGGTCTAAAAGCCAAGCCCATGCAGGAATGACCTTTATTAAGCCCCCATCGGTCTCTATTTCTTCCGATTCGTTCATAGTGACAATTTCGGCTTCAGAGAGGTCCATTTCTTTCATCGCTTCGGAGAGAGCCCGGACTTCTCTTGCTCTGGTCGTTTCATCGGAAATATCAGTGCAAACCTGAACAAGTCTATTTGCTGTTCCCATATCCGAATCCCCAATAACAAAATCAACCTCATGACCATTGTCTGTCATGTAATAACTAATAGTCCCCCGGCGTCGTATAACGGATCGCCTTCTCAGTTCCAGGTAAACAGCATTCTCAAGTCTGGCGCCGAGATTTGCGGATCCTGCCGGTGCAACGGAAT
>DAOWNO010000233.1 GCA_030642525.1 Candidatus Aegiribacteria sp. | reverse complement strand
GGATTTTTACCGGAACTTCTACAATCCGGCCAACGCTGTTATTTCAGTTGTTGGAGATATTGACTGCGAAACCGTATTCGCAAAAATAAATGAACTTTTCGGCGAGTATTCGGGACATTCAGCTGAAAGACCAGTTGTTCCGGCAGAACCTTCACAGATCGATCAGATTCGAGCTGAAATAAACCATCCATCATACCTTCCCAGACTCTCCATCGGGTTCAGGGTTCCGGAAGCGGATCATCCGGATTCGGCACCACTTTCTCTTATCTCGGTTTACCTGTCATCCGGCAGATCCAGCAGATTTGAGGAACTTCTGATAAAACCTTCACTGGTACTGGGCATCTCAGTTTCAACAAATACTCTTGTAATGCCGGGACTTTACATTATAAGGGCTGTTCTGCCAAGGGATGGATCTATTGAAATAGTGGAAAATACCATCTTCGATGAGTTGATCAGAATTGGGAAAGAGGGCATCGACAACGAGGCTCTTGCAATCCTGAAAAACCGCAGGGAAGCCTGGAGTATAATATCGGATGCAGACCCGCTGGGAAGATCCAGAAGATTTTCCACAGGATATGCGAAATTTCATGATCCCTACCATTATTGGAATTCGTTGAAGTCGTGCAATGCGGTAAGTGAAAGCGATATAAAAGATGTAGCTACCAGATATTTCATAAGGAGCATTTCAACAGTGGCCGTATTGCATTCTTCCAGCGCCAATATGGCATCAGCTGAACGATCCGGGATGTCCACATCCGCTTCCGAACCCGATCTTGTTCCGCCCACAGCTCAAAAACCATCTGAAATTGAAATACCCGACAGGCTCATGAAGACACCTGAAGTCTCGGCATCTGACAATGCAGAAGAAATAATCCTCGACAACGGTATAAGGATCATTCTGAAGAAAGACTCATCTTTTCCAATTGTATCTCTGGGGTTCTCCTGCCCTATGGGTTCTGACAGAGAACCTGCAGAACTGACAGGCCTGTCGGAAATCGCTGCGGAAACCATGCTGTACGGAACGCCCGATGAGGATAGCATCAAGTTCAACGCAAGGCTGGAAAATCTGGGTACAAGCGTGGATTTTTCTTCAACAAGTGAATTCGCCGGAGGTATAATTACTTCTCTGAACAAGGATGCAGACGAAGTTCTATCCGTAATTTCCGATATGTTTATCGGTCCAGCCTTCAGGCAGGATGACATTGATGCTGTCAAAGCCGATGCGATTTCAACCCTTGAGGAGTGGATTAAATCTCCCGTGGGAGCCGCCATGAACTCCTTCTCAAGACAATCAACAGATCCACCGGAGAGAGCGGCAGTACCGACAAGGGAATCATTTGAAGCCATCACCCGCAAGGATATTGTCGATTTTCATCACAGGTTCTGCAAACCATCGGGAACCATAATTGTAGCGGTTGGCAGTTTTAAAAAAGACAGGATTCTCAATTCAATCGACAGGTTCTTTTCCGATTGGAAAGATCCGGACTATCCACAAACTGAAATAAAAAAGGTCAGCAATCAGCAAAAGTCATCTGAATTACAAATCAATCTGGAAGGCAGAGAACAGATAGCTGCCCTGATCGGATCACCAGCACCCCCCAGGCTTCACAGAGACTCCTATGCCATTTCCGTCCTGAGCGGAATACTGGGCGAAGGAATCGGATCAAGACTGGGAAGAAGTATAAGGGAAACAGGATTGTCATATCATGTAAGCAGCCTCTATATCCCGCTCGCGAACAGAGGCAGAATCGTTGCACTTCTTCTTACAAGCCCTTCCTCTTTCTCCATGGCCTTTCAAAAACTGAAACGGGAGATTGAGACTTTAACCGAAGAGAACGTGAGCAATAATGAACTCCGGCTGGAGAAGGCTTCCTACATAGGCCGCCAGGAACTGGGTATGATGAAGTACAGCGCTATAACCAGGATACTGCTTTCCTACGCATCAATGAAGCTTCCACTGGATCACGACAGGTACACCATGCGGAAAATCTCAAAGCTGACAGTGGAAGATATCAGGCTGGCAGCGGAAAAATGGCTTGGAAGCGGAATTACTTATGTTTCCATAGCGGGCGGATTGGATGTGATTACAAGATGAATCCGGGCCAGTAATCATCGACGCGACCCTTCAGACAGTCATATCAGAGATCTGGTCTGATCCAACCGAATCCGAAAATCATGACATTTCATCAAAAAGTGGAGAAATATCATTTGCATTGACAAAACGTTAGAGTTAGGCTATACATGGGATATACAATAGGTGGTACTAACAATGCATACGAAAATTCAGAAATGGGGTAACAGTCAGGGGCTGCGCCTCACCAGAAACGTTCTGGAAGATGCTAATCTTGATGTAGGTGATGAAGTTGATGTTAAGGTACAGGATAACACTATCATTATAACTCCTTCCAGAAGGATTCGAGGAAAGCACAATATTGAAAACCTCGTAGCGGAAATCCCTGCGGATTACAGGACAGAGGAAGTCGACTGGGGAAAACCAGATGGCAGGGAGGAATGGTAAATGACATCACATATACCGGAACAGGGCGACATCATTGCAGTAACTTTCGATCCTCAATCAGGACATGAGCAGAAAGGTCGAAGACCTGTTCTTGTAGTAAGCAAAACCCTGTTCAATCGCGCCACCGGTTTGTCTATTGTCTGTCCTCTTACGAACACATCACGCAATTTCCCCTTCCATGTTCCCATTCCGGAAAACAGCAGTTTAACAGGATTCGTAATGGTCGAGCAGGTAAAATCGATCGATTTCCGATCCAGAGAAACCAGACTCATAGAAAAGGCATCTCAAGATCTCCTCGCGGAGGTACTCTCCATTCTGGATGCCTGTATTTACTGACATCTCCTTCCAGTAGTTTCTGGTAATCTAACTTTGACATGACCTTGAAAATTTCTGTATTTTCATTCCCTATCTGATTCATAGACCGAATTCATTCATAAGATTGGAATTTGCATGAAGTACAGTAAAATCCTTACGATAGCGGTTCTTGTTCTGCTTTACGGCATCGCGATATCTAATGATGCTCCCAACGATTCGCTGCTGACTGTAGTCGTTGTAACAACCGGCGGAACAATCGCTGAAAAATACGTTCCTGCCACCGGTGGTGTCGTTCCAGCTGCATCGGGAGACGATCTTCTTGCCGCAGTTCCCGGGTTGAGCAGTCTATCGAATATCGAAAACATTATTTTCTCCTGCCAATGATTTCAGGAATCTACTACCGCAGTAGACAGATATGATCAAGGCACTCATTGTGAATTCTATTTCGTTTTGCCCATCTCCTGCAGAACGATTCCGCTGATTACAAGAAGAAGCCCCGCAACAGTCCACAGACCTATTCTCTCACCAACTGCAACACCGATGAAAACAAGGGCGAAAAACGGTGTCAGGTAAATCAGATTTCCAACTTCTGCAGTTGTATCCGCCAGTTCAAGCGCCTTCTGCCATATGACAAAAGTTATCCCCATTTCGAAGAACCCTATGTAAACTGAACCGATAATTCCCTGGAAATCCATACTGCAGATGCCCGCTATCTTCCCACTGATCACTCCATATATGACAAGGTAGGTAAGGCCAAAAATGAAGGATTCAGCGAGATTCCTTACAGAATCTCCCTTTGCGCGAATATTCAGAATCCAGAAAAGAGCCCAGATTACAGTGCTCAATAGAGCCAGTCCCATTGCAGACAGTGACAGGTGTCCACCAACCGGATTTCCACCTAGAGCAAGAACCCCGATACCGCAGAAACTTATTCCGAAAGCTGCTGCCATTTTCAAAGTTATACGCTGCTTAAGCAGAGGCGCGGATAAAATCATGAGAACTACAGGCCAGAGATAATTTATCACCATTGCTATCTGAGCGGGAAGTTCATTGTAAGCTTCAAGCAGAACAAGATAGTAAATAAATGGATTGAGTAATCCCCTTACAGCAGACTTAACCAGTGTACGCCTGGCAGAATGCTGCCTGGTTCCGTGTTTTTTTTTGAAAAGTATCATTGTCCAGAGAGCAGCGTTGGAAGCAACGGTAGCCAGCAGCACCAGCTGATAAGGGGTCAACCAGCGCAGAGTAAGCTTGAATGCTGTGGCAGCTGTAGACCAGAAAATCACAGCGATT
>DAOWNO010000178.1 GCA_030642525.1 Candidatus Aegiribacteria sp. | reverse complement strand
TCTGATGTTGCTGACTTTGTAGGAAGCCTCTCAAGGGGAATTACAGCCACAACCTATTACAGACAGGATGAACGGGTTGATGTGGTTCTGCTGGCCGGCAGCGGTGAAGGTATTTCAATTGATTCACTGTTACTCCGATCCATGCCTACATCATCCGGACTGCTTTCACTTGACAGGATAAGCGAACCGGTAAGACGACAGACTCCCGGTTTCATAGAGCACAACCAGGGAAACAGAGCAGTTGCCGTACAGATACAGGGATCCGGAAGTAATCTGGCGAGGATATCCAGCAGCGTGTCCACAGCTGCGGACACACTTCTGAGAGAAATCCCGGTACGTCTTCGGACGGGAGATGAGATTGAGGAAATGAACAGAACCACATCCAGCCTTATACTTGCTGCTCTTCTGGCAATAGGTCTGGTTTACGTTCTTCTTGCCGCGCAGTTCGAATCCTTCCGGGAGCCTTTTGTGATAATGTTTACAGTACCGCTTGGTGTTATTGGTGTCATTCTGGGTTTGGCTCTGTTCGGACAGAGCTGGAACGCCCTCTCTGGAATAGGTCTTGTAATTCTGTGCGGAATCGTGGTGAACGACGGCATTCTTCTTGTTGAACGGATCGGTCAGCTCAGGAAAGAGGGATTCGACAGGAATAACGCTATCATCCAGGCAGGCAGAGATCGATTCAGACCTGTTCTGATGACCACGGTAACAACAGTCCTGGGCCTGACCCCGATGGCAATAGGATTCGGTTCCGGAGCCAGTCTTCGTCAGCCGCTTGCGATCGCGGTCATTGGCGGTATCACCATTGCTACAGCACTTACTCTCATAGTAGTTCCGATTCTGTACAGATTACTTTCAAGCAGGAGGGGTTCCATTGTCGGTCGTTGATCTGGTTCTCCACAGACCGCGTGGAACAGCTGTAATCTATATTGCTCTCCTTATTCTGGCCTGGGCATCATTCAACAGGATACCGATAGAGGGAACACCGGACACTACTCTGCCTACTCTTCATGTTTCAGCTTACTGGTCAGGGGCCGATCCTGAAGCCATCTGTGAACAGGTTACACGTCCCATTGAAGAAACCGCCCGGGAGATTGAAGGTGTTATAGAGATATCTTCAACGTCCAGGAATGGAAGCAGTTCTGTAAGTGTCTCATTCGAGAACGGCACTGATATGGATGTTGCTGCAATGGAATTGACGGAACGTGTTTCGTTCCTCCGGGATGAACTGCCGAAGGCGGTTATAACAGGCAGTGTGACACAGGCCATACCACGGGAACTCGACAGTGAGGGGTTTCTCTTATACGCCATAACTGGCGACGAGCCCTCTGTTCTCAAGCAGCTTGCCGATGATGTAATCGTTCCAAGGCTTGAACGGATAGATGGAGTAAGTTCAGTCATTGTCGAGGGTCTGGGTCAGCAGGAAATTGTAGTGGACATAGACAGGGACGCGCTTATCTCTCTTAATCTGACCCTCTCTCAGGTTGCAAATGCTGTCCGTTCAGGAATCATTGACCGGAATACAGGTGTCGTGGTTGACAGCTCCGGACTGGAAGCGGTTCTAAGAATATCCACAGTCCCCGGATCAGTGGCCGAATTGAAGGAACTTGTTATTTCGAATCGGGGCGGGAGATTCATTACTCTTTCCGATATCACAAACAGGATACTTGTTGATTTCAATACAAATGATACTTACATATTCAGGTACAATGGAATGGATCAGATCGTTCTTCAGATCGACAGGAATGCCTCAAGCAACGCTGTTCGTGTAGCTTCTACAGTAAAATCCAGTGTCGATGAATTGAGCAGGGAACTGCCCGATGGAATAGAGCTTCATCTTACAGAGGATGGAACCGAAAGTATTACAGATGATCTGAAAAATCTTTCCTGGAGAGCCCTGATTGCCCTGTGCGCGATAGTTCTTATTCTTCTGTTCCTCAATCGCAGCCCGCTTTCCACTCCTCTTATCATAAGTTCCATACTCTTCTCTGCCGCCATGGCTGTTACTGCTGTATATCTGGCCGGTTACAGTATCAATGTTCTCACTCTCAGCGCGCTCGCGATAGCGTTCGGGCTGCTGGTTGACGGAGCTGTTGTTGTTCTGGAAGCTATAGGATTCAGGCGAAGGCAGGGTCTCTCGCCAATGGAAGCGGCAAGGATTGGGGCGAAGGAAGTAGCCATGCCGATTCTCGGAGGCATACTGACAACCATGGTCGCTCTCGTACCGCTTCTTGCAAGTGAAGGAATCCTGAAACTATACTATCGTCCATTTGCGTTTACTATTGCCGCTACACTTACGGCTTCATTCTGCGTCTGCCTTACTCTGGTTCCCTCAATAGCAGCGAGATGGAAGTCCAGAAACTGGTTCAGGGAAAGAAGATGGGACAGACATCTGGCAAAGGGGATAGCGGTTCTCCATCACAGACCTGTTTTCGCGGTTCTGATCGCGGTGCTTCTCGTGGCCGGAGCGGCATGGGCATTCCTTGCGAAGGTCGAGAAGGGGCAGGAATGGGGATTTTCTTTCGATAGAGACTTCATCTATGTAGGACTCAGGTTTCCACCAGGTACTCCTCAAAATGTTGTTGATACGGCTGCAAAGGGTTTCGAAGAGATACTTGCCAACAGAGAAGGTATTACTTCAACCAGGACACAGGTAATGGGAGAGAGCGCCAGTATTTATTCTATGTTAGCGGATGAGGCTGTACAGACCGGTTACGGTCTGCAGATCGAAGCCGAAGCAAGAGCGTTTGCTACAACTCTGGGAGGAACCAGGAGTGTATACGTTGTAGGAATGGATCCCCAACCCTATTGGCGGAGTTCAAGAAGCGCAGGGATGATGCAGACCATAGAACTGCGCGGATTCGATTACCAAGGACTTAAAAATATATCGCTCGCGATGCAGACAATGCTCGAGCGGCACCCGAGGGTTGGAGAGGTTAACATCAACTTCGATCCCAGAAATCCTGAACGCAGCCAGCTCGCTATAGTATTTGACAGGCAGGAACTTGCGGATCTGGGAATCAATCCGGGCCAGATATTTCAGGCGTTCAGATACAATCTTGCAGGCGGTTATGGCGCGGAGGTTCAGATAGGTGATGAAAGCCTCGACATGACCTTCAGGATTGACGGGATGGATAATCCGGAACTGTCTGATGTTCTGGAAAGCAGGATATTGACAGTCGGTGGAACCATGGAGCTCGGAGACATCGTTCAGATCGATACACTCGAAGTTCAGGGTTCCATTGAAAGGGATAACGGGGAGTACATACGAACGGTTGCGTATTCTTTTATGGGCGCGGAAAGAATGGCAGCCCGTTTCAGGGTCACTCTGCTGGATAATCTTGTGCTTCCATCCGGATACAGGGTACATCAGGCTGAGTATATCCCGTTCTGGCTGCAGGACGATGGTACCGACATGAACCTTCTCGTAATCCTTGCGATAATCGCAGTATTCGCCGTGACCGCTATTGTGTTCGAATCATTCAAGGCGCCTCTTTATATTCTGGCGGTCATTCCGATGGCTATGGTCGGAGTCGTTGCCGGATTCTGGATATTTGATAAGGTGTTCACTCCGCAGGCTTACGTAGGGAGCGTATTTCTTGTTGGCATTGCGGTGAATAATTCAATATTACTGGTTGACAGTTATCAGAAAAAGAAGAGAGCCGGGATGGATACAAAAACGGCAGCTGACATGGTTGTCTCCGAGCGGCTGCGGCCTATCCTGCAAACCAGCGCTACTACTATTTTAGGATTGCTGCCTCTGGTTCTCTGGCCAATGGCAGAGGTTGATGACCTCTGGAGTACATTGTCATTTACAGTTGTGTGCGGAATGTTAATCTCAACACCTCTGGTTCTCATTTCGCTGCCGGCACTGATACAGCTGACTTCCCGGAAAGGGAGGAAGAAGAAGTGATACATAAAGTAATATTTGGGCTTTTGATAGTGTTTCTCATGATTGCTGCATGCGGCGGCGAGAAGAAGAGGCTGAGATGGAAACTCTTGAGCCTTCTCCTCTTCCGGTAACAGCTGAAGCAGCTTCGGTGGATACTCTTTTTGAAGTCGTCAATTCAACCGGCAGAGTTACTTCTGCAAGGACCCAGTCCCTGTCCGCAATGATACAGGGAGAGATAGTACAGGCTCCCGGACACGCAGGTGAAGAAGTACGAGACGGGGAAATAGTCTTCAGGATTGCCTCAGGTGAAAGTGCTTTCAGGCTTTCGAGCGCAAGCAGTTCATACAGAAACGCGCAGGCTCTCTACGAATTCGAATGTGAGAATTACAGAGGTGATCTCACGCCGGAGATTCAGAGTATGCTGCGCCAGACAACCGGATTGACTGATGCGCAGACAAATCTTGCAGGAGCTCAGACACAGTACAGCAACTCCGCGATCACAGCGAGCTTCAATGGAGTCATTTCGGATGTTTCAGCCAGGGAGGGGATGGTTGTCTATCCCGGAACTGTACTGGGCGAGATTATCGATCCATGGAGTCTTCAGGTAGAGGTCAGCCTTGATGAGAGAGCACTTGTTCAGTGCATGAAGGGACAAAGGGTTTATGTGACCATTCCCTCATTGAGAGATACAACCGTTATCGGAACGGTTGCATCCGTTTCTCCTACTATCGATCCTTCTCTTCGAGCAGGTGAAGTGGTTATTGATCTTCCGGTTATTCCAGATCTTCGGTCAGGAGCTACGACAAGGGTAGAGATTGTGATTGCGGTCTATTCAAATCAACTGATTATTCCTGAGGAAGCAGTTCTTATAAGAGATGACCGGGATATGGTTTTCGTTGTCACTGATGGCCATGCTCGCTGGAGATATCTTACACTTGGACCAAAAGGCAGAGGCTATGTCGCGGTGCTGGAGAGTGATCTGGAAGGTGTGGAGGAAGGCGAGCAGGTAATCACCTCCGGCCATTACTCCCTCGCCCACGATGCTCCTGTGGCAATCGTCAATTAATGTCGTACGGCCCCATGCTCTATGAGTACTTTCGAATTATTTCACCTGATCTGAACAGTGCCGAATTCGGGCATGAAAGAACATTACAGAAGGCAATAGCCTGGTGCGGATCCTTTTTAGGATAGAGATACGCCATTACAGTTAGAGCATCGATGTTGCATGGACAGCTGCCAAGAACATCAAGTGAAGTGCCGCAATG
>DAOWNO010000301.1 GCA_030642525.1 Candidatus Aegiribacteria sp. | reverse complement strand
GCGATAACCTTCTTTATGTTTTCGTCTTTGAACTCCGGATCGGAAGCGAATCCCCATACGCCGCTGCTGTATGTTCTCGCGGAAACTCCGCTGGAAGAAGCTCTGGTGTTGCCCATTACATCACCGTTTACGAAAGCAATATTGACTGAACGATTTTCCTGAACTCGAAGCTCCGTGTATTCAGTGAACAGGTTTGAATAACTGCCAAGTTCTTTTGGAATCATTGAACATCCTTCCTCTGACTGTATTCAATATGTACGGGCATTTTCTGTATGAATACCCTTCAACATTATCAATGTAAGTGAATTATACAAAATAAATGCAAATCGCAAGCGGTGAAAACCATAAAAGGTGAAATGCTTTCGGATTATCCGGATTTAATCAAACTTGTATATGAGCATACTTCATGAAGATGTCAGGTTCTTTGATTGATGCCGCAAGAGCGTCCAGGCCCATCATTCTCCAGTTTCGAGGACACAAGAGCTCCGTAGCGGTACCATAAGCGCTCCCCGATACAATGATTATACAGAGTCATTTGAAATCTATCTATTACCTCTTTGCCCGGAGAGTGTGAGCGGTTATCTTCTTTCTCCGGGTACTTCAACAGTTGAATGAAACGAGGGTAATGAGCAGAGTTCTGCTGGTCAATCCGCAGTCAGCAATCGGCGTATACGACAGCAGCAAGATCAGGGTTGCTATTACAGCTGCTCCGTTCGTAACACTGGCAAGTCTGGCCGGAGCGCTCCTGTCCTCTGATCATGATGTCAGAATTGCAGATCTGATGATTGAGGGGAATCCCATTCGAGCATATCGGGATATCCTCGGTTCCTTCAGACCTGAATATGTTGGAATTACATTCACGACCCCGCTTTACAGCGAGGCCCGCGAGCTGGCTGAAATCGCTAAAGAAATTATTCCTGATGTCGTGACAATGTGCGGAGGCATACACGCAACCTCCATGCCCCGCGAGGTTCTTGAGGAGAGCCGGTTCGATATTGTGACCATCGGTGAGGGCGAGAGGACTATTGTCGACATCTGCGGAGGGATGGAGTGGAAGGATATTCCAGGTATAGCTTTCGGAACCGGTGCTGATTTCACTATGACCTCCTGCAGGGAGATGATCGCTGATCTGGACGATCTTCCTTATCCCGCCTGGCATCTTCATAACCTTGAATATTACTATTCCCCGCATATCGCCTCACGCCGGAATCCGGTCGGGTACATGGAGACAAATCGGGGGTGCAATTATTTTTGCACATTCTGCAGTCAGAATGTTTTCGGACATAAGGTACGTTCAAAATCATCTGGACGGGTTGTTGATGAGATGTTCCGGATGCTCGAGGCGGGCTTCAGGGATATTCATATCAAGGATGATAATTTCACGGCTGATATAGGGCGGGCAAAAGAAGTTTGCAGGCTTCTTATTGAAAAACATTTCCCGGCTCCATGGGCGCTGCCCACCGGAGTTAATATTCATGATGTTGACAGTGAGTTTTTTATACTTGCAAAAAAAGCTGGCTGTTACCAGGTTTCGTTCGGAATTGAAAGCGGAGTTGAACAGATCCTGAAGAATGTCAATAAATACCAGACACCGGATATGATAAGGAATGCTGTGACTCTTGCCCATGAGGCTGGTCTTGAAACAGTTGGTTTTTTCATGATCGGACTTCCCGGAGATACTGTTGAGACCATAAGGGAGACCATAAGATTTGCAAAGAGCCTCCCGCTGACTTATGCCAAAGCCTCCATGACTCTTCCGTTTCCTTCGTCGGCACTTTTCAGACAGATCGATATGGAAGGCAGAATACTCTCCAGGGACTGGGACAGGTACAATTTCCATGCAACGTCAGAGGTATGGGAACATGAAAACCTTGACTGGGATACAATCCAGCATTACTACGCCATGTTTCACAGGAAGTTCTATTTCCGGCCTTCATATGTCTGGAAAAGATTCTGGAGAGATATCCGGATGGGACAGCTTCTTGATGATATCAAGGCTGTCTTCAGTAATGATTGGTCGGGTTAGAGATCATGGTGGGATTCTTTTTGCGAAACTGGGCTGTAATCCTCCTTTCAGC
Organism: Candidatus Aegiribacteria sp.; assembly: GCA_030642525.1. Classification (GTDB taxonomy): domain Bacteria; phylum Fermentibacterota; class Fermentibacteria; order Fermentibacterales; family JCC-6; genus Aegiribacteria. The sequence continues at coordinate 1,101 of DAOWNO010000301.1, read as the reverse complement.
AATGATGATTCTTCTTGTAACATTGCTGTTCGATACGTCCCGGCCTGTTGCATATGTTCAGGTATTATCGGTGCCTTCCGGCGCTGAAGTCTCGGATGGAGAGGGTTTTTACTGGACAGCACCTGCCTGGATACCTGTTCAGCATGATGGCTTGAGTGTCACACTCACATTTCCAGGCCATGTGACTGTAGACACTGTTCTCGTTCCTGACATGTCAGGTGAGGAAGTAATTATTCACCTTCCTTACCTGTTTTCAGTTGAACTTTCAAGTGAGCCTTCAGGAGCTTCCATTCAGCTGGATGGTTCTTTTCGCGGGCATACCCCAGAGCGGGTATATCTTGATTCTCCAGGAATTCATCAGGTTATTCTGGTTGTTGATGAATTGATTATTCTTAAAGACAGTTTCTCTCTTCTCTCCAATATTCCACGCAGTTTCCACTGGGTTCTTCCTGAACAGTATTCAGATGACCTGATACTGATTCCTTCCGGAGCTGCGGGTACTGTGAGGGTATCCAGTGTAAATGAACCTGTAGATACACTTGCCGCGTATCTGATTTCAAGATATGAAGTAACCAACACAGAATTCCTTCGATATCTTCGTGAACTGGAATCATCTCCCAGGAAAGACACTTCAAACCGGTGGGGGAGAACTGATACTATTGAAGAGATTTTCCAGGGTGACTACCCCATACCATTTGATATCAGCCCTTCGGGAGAATGGGCTATTCGGGATGGATTTGAAGAGTATCCGGTATCAGGGCTTTCTTTCAAGGCTGCTGAAGCATACTGCATGTGGCTTTCTTCCAATGATACTCTGGGGCTGTCATACAGACTTCCGGAAGAGGAAGAATGGCTCGCAGCTGCGATTGCCGGAGGAACGGGGCCCTGGCCATGGGGTTCGAGGAGACCTGACGGGAGCCTGCTTAATCTGTCTGACAGTAATGAAGAGCTCCTTAGAAGACACCCTTCCATTGATGATGGTTTTACTCATGCAGCACCTGTCGGAAGCTATCCGGCCAATGCATGGGGGCTCTATGATACAGCCGGAAACGTCTGGGAATGGTGTCAGCCGGTACACCCGGATTCTTCTCCTGCTGTACG
>DAOWNO010000158.1 GCA_030642525.1 Candidatus Aegiribacteria sp. | reverse complement strand
TGTTGACCTTCTCGTGGGAGATGAAGTTTTTGAGTCAATGATCGTAGAGGATATTGAAGAGGATGAATACGATGAGGAGGATATTGCTCTTGATCTATCTGATTCACCTGTAGTTAAACTTGTTAACAGTCTTATTGCTGATGCTGTCCGCAGAGGAGCCAGTGATATACATTTCGAACCATTCGAGCGGTATATCAGGGTTAGATTCAGAATTGACGGAGTATTGCATGAAGTAATGCGTCCCAGCAGAAAATATCGTTCTGCCATGGTCAGCAGACTGAAAATTCTTGGCGGCATGAATATCGCGGATCATCATCTTCCGCAGGATGGAAGGCAGAAAATCCTTGTAGGAGACAGATTTGTTGATTTACGGCTTGCAACACTTCCGACTCTGTTTGGGGAGAAGGTTGAAGTCAGGCTTCTTGATAGATCCAAAATTGTTCTCGATCTGGAGAAACTGGGTTTCGAGGAAGAACCCCTTAAATTATTCAGAAAGGCTATCAGAAGACCTTTCGGCATCGTTCTTGTGACAGGTCCTACTGGGTGCGGAAAAACAACAACGCTCTATTCCGCTCTTACCGAGCTGAACAGTATCGAAGTGAATATCATGACTGCTGAGAACCCGGTAGAGTTCAATCTGAAGGGAATCAACCAGGTTCAGATGAACGCCGGCGTCGGATTGACATTCGCCAATGCTCTCAGAGCATATCTCAGACAGGATCCCGATATTATCATGGTTGGAGAAATCCGGGATAGGGAAACAGCTGAAATTGCTATCAGAGCAGCATTGACAGGGCATCTGGTTCTTTCAACAACTCACACAAATGATGCTCCAAGCACAATTAACAGGCTTATAGATATTGGAACAGAGCCGTTCATGCTCAGCACTTCGCTGGCATGTATCGCTTCGCAGCGATTGATAAGGAAAATCTGTTCTAAATGCAAAACTGAAATCCGTGTTCCTGATGAAGTATTCATAGATGGTGGAATTGATCCGGAACGGTTCCGAAATGTGAAAATGTTCGAAGGAACAGGATGTTCGTACTGTAACAATACAGGATATAAGGGCAGGATAGGGATTTTTGAAGTTATGAACATCGATGAAGAAATAAGACAGCTTATTGAGGGTGACGCCAACAGCATCGAAATAGAAAAAGCAGCATTGTCAAAGGGTATGGTAAATCTGAGAGAATCTGCTCTTCGCAAGCTTGAGCGCGGAGAGACAACGTACGATGAAGTAATAAGAGAAACAATTTCAAGTTTATGATGGAGGAATAAGTGTTAAGCAGACTGGGAATAATGCTGCTTGAATCAGGAATGGTCAGCCAGGACGAGATTGATCAGATAATCAGGGAATCCGGTCCTGGTGAGATCGAACTCGCGGATCAGCTGATTTCAATGGGAATCGTGCCGGAGGATCTTATTACCGAGTTTCTTTCAGAGATATACACTGTTAAACCTGTATATCTCAATGAGATAGAAATTGATTCCCGGCTTGCTGATTCGCTTCCTGAAGACCTTGCCCGGAAATACCTGATTACTCCGGTCAAGGTGGATAGAGAATACTTTTACATTGCAATGGGCTCTCCAGGGGATCTGTATGCAGTCGATGAGGTGAAATTTGCTACCGGGAAGGAAGTTATTGTTTACGCTTCCGCGCCGCCTGCTGTAAGAAGAGCACAGGATGAACTCTATGGAAAAGCTGACGCGCTTGTTTCGGTAAAGGATCAGATTAACGATTACAGCAGTGAACTTGACGAACTGGAGATTGTTGGGTCTCTCGATCCTGAAGAAGAAGAGGATTTCGAATCAGATCTGGAAGAAGAGTACGCAGGAGCAGTAGACGGTCCTATTGTCGGGTTTGTGAACGAAATCATAGCAAAAGCAGTCCGGACAGAGGTTAGTGATATTCATATTGAACCCTACGAAAATTTCCTCCAGATAAGATACAGACGGGACGGAACCTGTTTTGTTGTTCGAAAGCTCCCCAAGAAAATACAGCAACAGATTCTCAGTCGTTTCAAGATCATGGCGGGCATGAATATTGCTGAACGCAGAAAGACCCAGGATGGCAGAATAAAGGCCAGAATCGACGGAAGAAGTATTGATTTCAGAGTGAGTGCAGTTCCAACGGTTAACGGAGAAAAAATAGTTCTCAGGATCCTTGATCGAGGAAGCCTGGAGTTCGATCTCAGAGAGCTTGGTTTTCCAGAAGAGGCTTTGAAGGTTTTCATGAAGGGAGTGAATTCCCCCTTTGGAATTGTTCTTGTTACCGGACCTACCGGAAGTGGGAAAACCACGACGCTGTATTCAGCGCTCAGTGTACTGAACACGGATAATAGAAATATCCATACCGCAGAAGAACCTGTAGAATACAGCATTGAGGGTCTTACACAGACACAGATAAATTTCAGTATGGGGTACGATTTTGCTACTGCACTCCGTGCGATTTTAAGGCAGGATCCAAATATCATTATGGTTGGTGAGATCAGAGATTTGGAGACTGCCTCGATTGCCATAAAAGCTGCATTGACCGGACACCTGGTTTTTTCCACTATTCATACAAATGATGCTCCGAGTACGGTGAACAGGCTTGTTGATATTGGTATAAAGCCATTTCTTGTGGCTTCCGCGATAAGAACAATCATGGCTCAAAGGCTGGTTAAGAAAATATGCAAGCATTGCAGAACACCTCATGAGCACAGCGATAAGGAGTATATAGCTGCGGGAATTGATCCCGGGGAGATGAAAAATCATACAACGTATATAGGGAAAGGCTGCAACAGCTGCAGCGGTACCGGTTACAGGGGACGAATTGGACTTTACGAAGTTCTATCGATTGACAAGACAGTAAAACAGTCTATCATTGATAGGGTTACTGCTGGAGAACTGAGGACTATGGGTGTTAGGAACGGAATGAGAACACTCAGAATGGATGCAGTCGAAAAACTGAAAGCAGGTATTACCACTCTGGAAGAAGTGATGCGAGTAACCACGGAAGATGAGCCTGCGGTTCTCAAGGCAGCTGTGGAATATGAATCCAGTATCAAGCAGCAAAAAAGGGAAGGACACTCAGCCTAATATGATCATAAAGACTCTTTTAAAAGAAATGATGGAAAGACGTGCTACAGACCTTCACCTTACTGTAGGAACTCCTCCTGTTGTAAGAATAGACGGGGAACTTGACAGAATGGAGTATGATCCTCTCACTGCTCAGGATACTCAGAATCTTGTATACAGTCTTCTGAAAGATGAGCAGAAAAAGAGATTTGAACTTGAAAAGGAGCTGGATTTCGCTTTCGGGATCAAAGGGCTTTCCAGATTCAGGGCTAATGTATTTCTTCAACGCGGATGCGTGGCATGTGCCATAAGGTCTATTCCGCATGAAATACTCGGTTTTGATGAACTCGGCCTGCCCTCGGTAGTCAGTGTTCTCGCCGAGAAGCGCCAGGGACTTATTCTGGTGACAGGTCCAACGGGATGCGGTAAGACAACTACGCTGGCCTCTATTATCCGCAAGATCAATACTTCAAGGCATTGTCATATAATCACAATTGAGGATCCTATCGAATATGTACATCATCATGACAAGGGTATTATCAACCAGCGCGAGATAGGGCAGGACACCAATTCCTTCACCAATTCGCTTCGATACGTTCTCCGGCAGGATCCCGATGTCGTGCTGATTGGTGAGATGAGAGACAGGGAGACAATGCAGGTTGCTCTCAACATTGCCGAGACAGGGCACCTTACGATGGCTACATTGCACACAAATTCAACTTACGAATCAATTAACAGAATTATCGATTCATTTCCTGCTCAAAGTCAGGATCAGGTCAGAAGTCAGCTCTCGTTTGTGACTCTTGGCGTAATAACACAGCAGCTTGTACCGAAAGCCAGGGGACACGGCAGGGTTCTTTGTGCGGAAGTTCTGGTTTGCACTCCCGCTGTTAAAGCTACGATCAGGCAGGACAAACTTCATCAGATATACGGGATGATGCAGGCAGGACACAAACATGGCATGCAGACAATGAATCAGGCTCTGTTCAACATGTTTAAGAAAAAGGAAATAACCAGAGCAGTTGCTCTTGAGCGTTCGAACAATATCGCTGAACTTGAACAGATGATTGTAACAGGGCGGGATATCTTATAATGACAGGAGGCGGAAATACCTGAGTTCAAATGGGAAGGAACAAATAGGACCGGCAGGAGAATGTCGGGAAAGATTTCTGCCGCAAAAAAGGCAGATGCACAGGAACTCCTTGCTCAGAGAGGTGTCAGCAATATAAAGATAGCTGGCAAAAAATTTGATCTGGCTGCCTTTGGCACAATCGGTACAGGCATTAAAGACAAAGACCTCTCTGCATTCACGCGCCAGTTTGCTGTAATGATCAACGCCGGGCTTCCACTGGTCAAGTGTCTTCAGATACTGAGCCGTCAGCAGGAGAACAAAATTTTCCAAAATGCTATCGAGGAAGTGACAGCTGATGTGGAAAAGGGTGGAACACTGGCTGATTCCCTCGGCAAGCATAAAAAGATTTTCAGTGATCTGTACGTTAATATGGTTGCCGCAGGTGAGCAGGGAGGAATTCTTGATACGATCCTGAACAGGCTTTCAACGCATCTGGAGAAATCATCAGCACTGAAAGGTAAAATCAAATCCGCCATGATGTACCCCCTCGTCGTACTTATCGTGGTTATCGTGGTTGTGATGGCTCTTCTTCTGTTTGTAATACCGATATTCGAGCAGATGTTTGCTGATATGGGCGGTCAGCTTCCACTACCGACTCGGATTGTTGTGTCTGCGTCGGAGTTCGTACAGGGAAACCTGATATTCATTATCATTGGAGCTGTAGCCCTGATTACCGGATATAAGATGTACTACAAGACCAAAAACGGTGAAAAACTAATTGATGCAATCAAACTCAAGATGCCTATCTTTGGAATACTCCTCAGAAAAATGTCTATCGCCAGGTTCACAAGAACACTGGGTACACTGATATCAAGCGGAGTGTCAATTCTTGACGGCTTGAGTATCACTTCAAAGACTTCGGGCAACAGAGTTGTCGCGGATGCCATTATGGAAGCAAGGCAAAGTATTTCCGGGGGAGAGAACATTTCGGATCCTCTCGAAGCTTCAGGTGTATTTCCCGGAATGGTTACTCAGATGATAGCTGTTGGAGAAGAAACCGGCGGGCTTGATACGATGCTCCTGAAAGTTGCCGACTTCTATGAGGAAGAGGTGGACACAGCGGTTGCGGGTCTTACGGCAACTCTCGAACCCATAATGATCGTAGTCCTGGGTGTAATCGTGGGTGGTATCGTGATAGCCATGTACCTCCCGATTTTCGACCTCATCGGTACAGTGGGAGCATAATAACTGTTGCTGAAAAGGTAGTACCCGTTTTTCGCAATGCGGGGATAGAATAAAATGCATAATGGAGTTCTAAGAATGGGGCGCCGCACCTGGCTTCAGGTGGGGCGCTTTATTGTCTTTGGTCTCTTTGTTCTGCTGGGTATTCTGTTCCTCGGATGGACAAGAGTCGGCGTGATTTACATCTCTGTCGGCATTACGGTGATTCTGTCAATACTGTTGGACATGCTGTGCAGAAAGATATGGAAAGACAGGGA
>DAOWNO010000004.1 GCA_030642525.1 Candidatus Aegiribacteria sp. | reverse complement strand
TTATTGAAGGGTGAAATAGTTGAGGAGGGAATTATTGACAGGTCATTCTGGGGGGTAAAACATTGCCGTTTACCTCACTCGCGGCGAAAAGGAATGAAACTGATTCTTAATAGAATGCACGATCGATATCTGAATCGGGATGCGGTTCGGAGACTTCATTTATCCTGGTTCAGAGTGGAATGTGCAGGGAAGGAACTGTTCAGCAGAATAGAAACATGCAGACTGCTTGTCAGCCGGATGAAAGACCTTACAGATCAGCTCGGAGAGGATATTACGGTTGCGCGATCAAGGGCTTTAAAGTTCTATTCAGTAACAGACTCATGTGAAAATGAGAACCATAGAGCATGGACCATCTATCCGCGGTTAACAGCAATACGTAATGAACTTGATCTGATAGAAGTGAATATCGGAGTGGGCATTCATGACTATATCAAATTCGCTCAGAATTTTTACAGAGCATTCGAAAAGCATAATGAAATACTTGAAAGATTTGTAGAAGCAAATCTCAGATTAGTTGTTACAAAAGTGCGGAAATATTATCCATGTGACGCAATGGAAGAGATGGACCTCGTTCAGGAAGGTTGCCGGGGGCTGATGGATGCTGTCAGGCGTTTCGAATACCATAGAGGATACAAATTTTCAACTTTCGCGGTGTGGTGGATAAGACAGGCAATCCTTAAAGCGATACTCCGTCAATCCAGGCTTATCAGACTTCCTGTGACCGTTCTAAAAGCGAATATGTCCTTCCGGGAATATGTTGATGATTTTACTTTGGACAATGGCCGTCTCCCTACAATCGATGAACTTGCGGAATTCACAGGGATTGACCGTTACGAAATTGAACAGATATATCTTTCCACAGCGAGGCCGCTATCCCTGGATCACACTACCGGTGAACAGGACGCGACTATCGCGAATATTCTTGAAAGCAGATTAATGATGCCTGATGAGGAAGTTATCAAGAACGATCTCAGAGAAAGAATTGATGCTGCTCTGGTATCACTGTCCGACAGAGAGAAAACGATAATTACACTGCGATTCGGATTATTTGGCGGCGAATCCTGTACTTTGCAGGATCTGGGACGAATTTTCAGGATCAGCAGAGAAAGGGTGAGACAATTGGAATCCAGAGCTCTGGAGAAATTGCGGAAACATGGACTGATAACTGCCATATCATCTGGAAATACGATATGAAAACTGTTATGCTTGTTGCGGTTCTGTTACTGTCTGTATCCTGCCGGATCGCTGAGGAGGATGCTGATGATACAAGGTTTATTGTTCTTGGACCTTCTCTTGTTGAAATCATGTTTGCTACCGGACTGGGAGACAGAATTGTAGGAGTTGACCGGTACTCGGAATGGCCTCCGATTGTACAGGAATTGACCTCGGTTGGCGGATATGTGGATCCTTCACTGGAGCAGATATCATCTCTTTCACCGACTTCTATCCATGTCAGCGGTAATAACCCGGTACTTCATGAACTTGCGGAAGTTCTTGGTATTCCCTGCTACTCCTACCGTTTTGACACACTTGAGGATGTATTTGCAGTGCTTGATTCTCTTGATGCAAGGTATGGAGAGGACGCAAAGAAGTATAAGAATGAGCTTGAAATACGGCTGGACTCACTTCAGTACCTGATGGGAAATAACGAACCGGTTTCCTGCATGATCGTTGTTTATCATGAACGCGGTTCTTCAAGCATGACAATTGCCGGCAGAAAAACGTTTTTCGCAGATCTGCTTTCCTCAATGAACTGTGAAATAGCTGCGCCTTCCGTCGGGGCCTGGCCGATGATATCCGTAGAGGGAGTGCTGGAGATGGCTCCCGATCATATTATCTGTCTGTATCCGGGACGAACGGATACAACTGATGTTATTATTTCAGAGAGTGATTTCTGGGCTGATTTAGGCTTTCAGACATCAAGTATTCACTGTCTCTTTGAGCCATATATCATGATTCCCGGAGGGAGACTCATTAATATCGCTGAGAGGATATGTTCTTGTCTGCTTTGAGATTGGATGACGTTTCCGCTGGATACGGCACCAGACCCGTCCTGTCCGGCATCAATCTTTCCATATCTCCAGGCGGCATATGCGGGTTGATCGGTCCGAACGGGTCGGGGAAATCGACACTTCTTCGCGCTATTCTCAATCTGGGAGTTACTGTTTCCGGAACCATTGAAGTATGCGGCAGTGAAACATCCGATCTTTCGGATAATCAGCAGGCAAGGATAGTGTCTTACCTTCCTCAGAATTTCAACCCTTTTTCAAGGCTTACAGTAACAGAAACAGTTCTCCTTGGCAGACATCCCTATCGAGGACGTTGGGCATTTGACTCAGCACATGATCTTGAAGTCGCAGGGGAATGCATGCTGGAAACGGACACATGGCATCTCAGGGACAGGATATTTTCAGAACTCTCAGGGGGAGAAAAGCGGCTGGTTCTGCTTGCTTCAGCGCTTGCTCAGGAGCCGAAGCTGCTGCTGCTTGATGAACCGGGGTCATCTCTGGATTTCAGACATCAGCTTAACATGTGGCTGCTTCTCAAAAAGTTGTCAGATAAAGGAATTGCTGTCTTGATAAGCACTCATGAGGTTGCGCTCGCCGGCAGATATCTTGATTCCGTGCTTGTACTTGCCAATGGAAAAGCCAGAGCATTCGGTAAACCTGTTGATGTGTTCACAACGGAGATTCTTTCTGAAGTTTTCGAAGTATATCTTCACGTATCGGAGGACAGTGAAACCAGGTCATGGATAATCGTGCCGGAGATGAAGCAATGATGGTTTCAGGGAGAAAACCGTCAGCCGGATTCTGGGTTCTGCTGATACTGGCGATTGTTATTGCCGGTATCTTCTCCCTGATGGTTGGTCCAATGGGTGATCCGCCAGGATGGGTTGTATTCCGGTTGAGACTGCCAAGATTTGTACTTGCTCTTCTTACCGGCAGTGCTCTGTCCATTTCCGGATGTATTCTGCAGTCACTTCTTCGAAATGATCTCGCTACTCCATACACCCTCGGCATATCCGCAGGAGCAGGGCTTGTTGCCGGTTCTGTAATCATATCGGGGCTTGCTATTCCGGTTATCGGTCTTGTCGCGGCCGGAACCGCTGGAGCGCTGCTGGCGGTAATAGCGGTTTATGCTCTCGCATCAGGAGGCGGCAGGGGAGAGTATGGCGCAACTTTGCTTCTTGCTGGAGTTACGATGAACCTTATTGGAGCTGCAATACTTCTTATGTTCGAATATTTCAGTGATGCATCCAGAATACTCGAGATTGTAAGATGGATGATGGGAGATCTTGCAGTGATCGGATGGGGGAAACCACTATTTCTGATTATCCCTGCGGTTATCGGGACACTTATTGTATTCTCGCGAACCGATGTACTCAATCAGATATCGCAGGGTGATGATCTGGCTTCAACCAGAGGTGTCTCGGTCAGGAGAGAACGCAATCTTCTTCTTGTTGCTGCAGCCGTTCTGGCCGGCTCCACAGTGGGGACCGTTGGACCTGTTGGATTTGTCGGATTGATCGTGCCGCATATCATGCGCAGATTCGTCGGGGCTGATTACCGGTATCTTGTGCCGGCTTCAGCGCTTGGCGGAATGCTTCTTATGATTCTCGCGGATTCGTTATCCAGGATTGCAGTGAGTCCTGCTGAACTGCCCATCGGCATTGTCATGTCACTTCTTGGAGGGCCTTTCTTCCTGGTTGTTCTGCTCAAAAACAGCCGAAGAAAGTAATAATGTTGGTATGGATTTTACGTATTGTTCTTATCGTCTGTCAGATACTGAGAGAACAGATATCTGATATCATCAAGAGAATCTTCTATCATGCACGGAATTGTCTGGGCATATGTATCCAGTATTACAATGGCATTCAGTACGGAGTCTGCTTCACTTGCTGCCCGAAGCCTTTCGACAATCGCACGATTCACCTGCTGAACATTTCCGTATATCTGTTTAAGACCCTGAAGACTGAAATCAGCCTTTTTTTTCTCTTTCTTCATGAAGTACTGTGCAAGAAGATACATGGATGTGACGCGGTAAGCGGTTTCCTCTCTGTTGGAGAGAGACAGGTGAAATCGGGCCATAGGTTTAAAGAATACAGTGTGCGGGCATCCGCTGGCGGCTATGACAAGGCCCAGAAGAGAACTGAGACCACGCTGAGCGGTTGTCTTCTGTGATATGTGTCTCTGTTTGGTTATCACGTCCAGATAGATATCATCATATGAAATAACACGATCAAAACGCTTAACGATATTGACAAGATTCAGAGCCAGCGGGCAATACGGATGTACATCGCTTCTTAAAGGACAGTTGGGACATTGATGGAACTCCAGTTTTGTCCATTCAGGCAGAGTTTTCGGAACATTGCCGATCATCTGAAGATTCAGTGCATCCAGTTCAATATGAAATGATTCCAGAGTATCATCCGCCAGCCTGAAGCGGTAGGTAATAACAATATTGTCGATTTCTACCGATCCTCCATCCGCTCCCGCTCTGCTTTGATTGAATCATCAGCTGCCTCAGCGTGCTGCTGCCATTCTTCCCTGAGATCGCGGATTTCGCTTGTTTCTCTCATATACTGAATAATATTGACTCTGCTGAGTTCCTCATGTCCTTGCTGAGTGGCAACATAAGTCATGATTATCATGGAAGGGTTTTCTGGTGGAACCTGACGGGAAAGTATTTCCGCAATCACACAGCTGGTTCCGGTGCTGAACGGTCCGATAACCTGGAATTCAGGCGCGACAATAGCTGTTTCCGCGAATTCTGCGGAAGAGAGAATTCCATTTACGGCATCCGGATCGAATTCAGCATCAGCCCGAATCTGTGAAGCGGTGAAAGCAGGTGTCGTATATACCCGCTGTGATTCGGATGCCGCCCATGCTCCAAGGTTGACGCCGCTTGAGTGGATTTCATCGAGTGCCTCAAGAGCAAGAGTTCTGGATATCTCTCTTCTGAACGAGTACATTGTCATTTCCTGGAGAATTCCGGAATTGAGGGCTTCTTCGTATTCGATTATGTCCGAAGGGTAGAATTCCAGCTTTCGAACAACTGTGAACGCAGGATATCCACCCCTGTATCCAGGGGAATAGAAGATTGGCCCAAGTGAATCCGGCCAGAGTGTATCCGTCGCAAAGGTAATAATTTCCTCTGTAATACTTCCTGTCAGCGGTGTATCTTCCTCGACCAGCATCTCACCAAAATCGATAACAAGAAGAGAATCGCCAATATTCGGTATACTGTTTGAAAGAATATCTTCCATCTGCTGTTCAACAGTCCACATCATACTTCTTATTGTGGAGTACTGAGGTAGAACAGGTACTTCCCAGCTTCTGAGGTAAAGAGTGTCATCCAGTATTTCAGATGAAGTTATAGCGGAATCAAGAAGGAGAACTTGATAGCTGCTGATAGATGGGTTGTTTGAGTACATTCCCAGGAATGGAACGGTTCTCTTTCCCTCTTCAAGAATAATGTCATCACCGTAGTATTCAAGAAACTGCATTCTTGTTGAGCTGAAGGGAGATCCTGCTGTTGCATACGAAAGAGAATCGAGTTTTTCCACAGCGAATTGCAGATCATCCTCATTCGGCGCTATCTGGATTGTTACATACCTCAGCAGGGATCCGGCAGGCCTGAAGAACATTTCCGGATTATTGTTGTAGAATTCTTCAAGTACCCTTTCATCCGGAATTGGCGGAATGGTATCTATGATAACGTATCTGGCGGTTATCTGACCCTGGCTGTCAAGAAGCAGGAAATCGACTTCTTCTCTGGAAGCCATGCTGATCATTCCTGAAGCAAGCGGGAATCGTCGGGAATCTCCACCTGCATATGTCTGGTAAAGATACTGCTGGTACATCCCGGGCTGTTCGGATTTGATCATATCAAGGTATTCTTCAGCGCTCATGCCGCCAAGATCCTGCATTCTGACTTGAGCAGTTAGAAGCGCTTCGGCCTGCCCGACTGTGAAATGAGTCCAGTTTCTCCTGTCCAGGTAGATATCTTCAAGTTTGCTGTTTATCAGTTCTTCATAGGCTTCTTTTGTTATTACAGTGCTCATGAGAAGAAGCATCGATTCAGGATCCGGATTTCCGCTCTGTTCAAGCATCTGTCTGTATCGCAGATTCCAGGTTTGCAGCGCAGCCTGATATTCTTCCGGCATGATATCTTCGCCGTCAACTGTTGCAACAGGGCGTTCATATGGATTAGTCGGTCTGTTATCTCCCTCGCCCATTCCCCATCGGAGAAAAATGAGAGCGACGAAGATGACAATGGTTACGATCAGGAATATTTTAGCATTATCTCTGAGCCAGGTTAACATGTTTTTCCCCTAAACTGGATTGATTTTAATAAGATGCAAAAATACATTCGTTTGTTACATTCTGCAAGGTTTGTCCGGGGCAATTTACCGGAGATGGATTTATGAAGATCAGTAAGTACAGCGAAATGGAGCGTAGAATAATCAAGGCAGATACAGGATGCATATTTGCTGTATCCGGTCCTGATATTTTTCAGTCAACTCGTCTTCAGGATCTGATGGCTGAGAAGTTCAAGAACGAGCTGAAATATGATATATTCCGGCTCGTCGGCGGTGAGCTTCGGGAAGGCGATCTTCGCAGATATTTTCTGGAAAATTCCCTCTTCGCGCCCGGAAAGCTTTTCCTTATCTCCAAATGTCACAATATCGGAAAGGCTGCTCAGTCTGAACTGATGCGTTTCATCGGTGAAGGTCTGAATGATTGCGCATTGCTTCTTACATCCTTGAAGGTTCCCAGGGAATCAACTATTCTCCAGAAACTTGAGAAGAAAATACCGTTTTATATCTGTTATGAACCTTTTGAGAAAGAGATACCAGGATGGGCAGTTCGCTTAGCATCTTTTGAAAACATCAAATTGAGCCGGGAAACCGTTCAGCTTCTTGCCGAGTATTCCGGAAGAAATCTTGGAAGAATGTCCGATGCCATCGCAAAACTCGCGTTGTACCATGGTCCCGGCTCAACAGTTGATAGAAAAGGTTTGCTGGAAGTTTTATCAGGCAGGAATAGAACTGATATCTTCCATTTCGGTGACATGATCTTCAGTAATCGGAGAGGAAAAGCCCTTGAGGCCGCATGGTCGCTTCTGCGGTATGGCGAGGATACAAACAGACTCATATCCTATTTATTCGGTCAGTGGCAGAAGGTTGTTCAGACAATGGAAATCGTTGAGGGTGGAGGCGGAAAAAAGGAAGTCGCAAATAAGACAGGGGCAAGATTTCCACTTCTGGATAAGCTGATGAGATATTCTCGAACCGCCTGCAAAGTTGATCCAGCTGTTGCTGCTGAAGCTTTTGCGGAAGCTGATAGAGCAGTAAAAACAAGTGTTGATCAACTGGTTTTATTGGCACGACTGATCTTCGCCTTGACAAGCGGTCAATCATAGATAAAAATTGAGGTTATATGTATATTATGATTATGAATTAATCTGAGCGCAAATCATAGGGGGGGAACATGGCAGAAGTTCTTGAAAAGAAGATTCTGGATCTGCTTGACCGCAGAGAGGAACTTGTCGGTCGGTTGCACAATCTGGAAAACATGAAATCGGACACCAACGACAGGGTGTACGGAAAAATACGTGATGACTACAGTACTCAGCTTCAGTCGGTTCTCGAAAAAATAAGCGATAAGCGTGGATCGCTGGAGGTAAAAGCACAGGAGCTTTCCGTTCAGATCAGTGAGCAGGAGACTATTTTCACGGATCAAGCAGACAAGGTTGATGAACTCCAGATAAGAGCAAAACTTGGTGAATTCGATCAAGGGAATGATGAGTTCAAGAATGAACTTGTTCAGTCTGAATCTGATCGTGATAAGACTTCAGGAAAACTGGATAAGCTTAGAAGAGAACTGAATGATCTTAATGGTGTCCTGAGCGATGTTGATAACGCTACTAAAGCTGGTGTTCCCGGTGGCGGATTTATTCCCAAACCGAAATCTTCGGATGAAGAAGAAATCATCGACATAGAGGATGATGAGCTTATTGAGGAAATCGATGTTGATGTTGACGAACCGACTGCGGAATCCGAGGATAACAAGTGTCCTTCATGCGGACATATGAATCCTCCGCACCTTGTTATCTGCGAAGAATGCAACGCTGAACTTGAGGATCTCAGCCAGGATCTTGACGACGAGTTTGATTTTGATGACATGGATGTAGATATCTAGCTGAGAAATTGGGGCCGGAAATTGGGGCCGGGCCTGACATCTAAACATTTACAACATCGCCACACGGGGACATGCAACTCTATGCGTGTCCCCGCATTAAATGTTTAGATGTCAGGCCCGGCCCCAATCATTTTTTCTGCTATCTGAACTGCGTTCAATGCCGCACCTTTTCTGAGATTATCAGCCAGAACCCAGAATTGAAGAATAGTTGGATCATCAGGGTAATTGCGTATCCTGTCCACAACTACAGTGTCAGTGTTCACAACGTCAACTGGTGAGCAGCCGCTCTGTGAAACTGTAATGCCGGGGGTATTCGTCAGGACTGATGCCGCTTCCTCAGCGGGCAGGGGACTGTTGAATTTCACCACTACCGATTCCGTGTGGCCTGTTCTGACAGGTACTCTTGCGGTGGACGCGAATACCGGAAAATCCAGGTTCATGATTTTGCAGGTTTCATGCATGAGTTTCAACTCCTCATCACAATAGCCGTTTGTATCGGGAGTACCTATCCGGGTGATGATGTTCTCATGCAGGTGTGAAGCTCCCGGTTTGATTCCCATTCTGTTCTGTTGTCTTGAAAGTTCATCCAGTGCGGAGTATCCAGCGCCGGATACCGCCTGATATGTAGCGACGGAGACCCACCGGATAAGTCTCATCGCGGCAAGAGGACTGAGAGCAACAACGAGCTGTATTGTGGAACAGTTCGGGTTGGCGATCAGGTTCTCAGTACCCTTTATGAGATGACCATTTACTTCAGGTACGGCCAGGAGCACTTCAGGATTCATTCTATAGGCGGAGGAATTATCTATAATTACTGCTCCGGATTCAATGCACTGAGGTATCCATTTTTCTGCCACTTCCGCAGAGGTGGCACCAAACAGTATGATTCCCTTGCATAATGTTTCCGGTGATATTATTTCAACCGGGTAGTTCTGATTTCTGAATAGGACCGTTTTTCCTCTGGACTCGCCTGAGGCGAATGCATGGAATCGGTCAACTGGAAAGGAGCGCTCCTGAAGCACACTGATCATTGTCGCACCGACAAGACCTGTTGCGCCAACAACGCCGACGGATATCATCATTCAACCTCCAGACCGTTAAGACGATACTTATTGAAAGGTTTTCTCTGGTCAACCCTTCTGTTAATATCCTGTTCCGGAACACGCATAACGACTCTGGATCATCGCATATCTGATACTGCTGCCCCTTTGCTGCAGAATACAATGGTTCTACCTGTACTTCAGGGGGGGGGAGTAATCCGCACTGAAGCTCCTTCAACTGATATTCCTGCTTCTCTCGCATCCTTGAGTGATATTCAGTACAGAGCTGAGCATTTCCCCGGTAGAGGTAATATCAAGAATCTTGTCGAGAGAATCCTCAGAACCCAGGGTGTACCTGTGGAAATAGCTGCACTTGTATGGGTAGAAAGTGATTTCAATGTTGGATGTTACTCTCGAATGGGAGCTGCAGGTCCGTGGCAGCTAATGCCTGAAACCGCACGGGAGATGGGGCTCCGGATAGATGATTCAGTTGATGAAAGGTACTCATGGGTAGCTTCGACAAGAGCAGCCGCGAAGTATCTTCTTCATCTGTACGGGATGTTTGATGACTGGTCTCTGGTTCTGGCGGCATATAACTGCGGTCCCGGGAGAGTTCTGTCAGGTCTGCAGCAGGGAGGCACGACTTTCGGGGAGATTGAGCTTCCCGGTGAAACCGATGTTTTTGTTCCAAGATTCGCCTCTGCCGCAGAAGCTTATGTTAATGTCGAACTGGAATCAGCCGTTCTGGCTGTGGTGTGGGTCCCCTCAGGGTTTGATCTGAGACTTCTCGGTCCCGAAACAGGAGTAGAAATTGACTCTCTAATGGATTTAAACAGATCCTACCTGTTGGAGAAGACTCCTGATGACGGGCAGGCGTGGGAAATTATTGTACCCGCGGAGCGGATTAATGATGTTTTCACCGCCGCCTGGACAATCGATCCTGAAAGATACCTTGTTAAGGATGGTGATACCTGGAACGGGATCGCACGGTCAACGGGAGTCTCTCCGGAGCTTCTGAGAGGTTTGAATTCTGCTGGTTCCCTCAGAGCTGGAGTTTTTATCGAACTTCCGGAAAGCCAGCGCCGGCCGGTTAATGCCGGATACGTGGATAATCCCCAGTTTATCAGGTATACTGTCAGGATGGGAGATACCATGAGCGAGATAGCTGCAAGTGTTGGAGTCAGTTCTCGAGAAGTTGCTGTGTGGAATAACATGTCATCTGACAATATTATCTATCCTGGTGATGTTCTCCTTCTTCGCCGTTGCGATAGTACGGAAGCGCAGGATTCCCAGCTTTATAATAACGCACTTCCCGAAGAGAATGAAATCGATATAGTATCAAGTGGAGTAAGAATTGAACATGTGATTGTTGAGGGAGATACTTTATGGGATATTGCAATCCGATATAGTGTTTCTATTGAACAGATCATGTATCTTAACTCTCTTGAGAGCAGTATCCTGTCATTAGGTGATGTTCTTCTAGTTATACCTGAGTAGGATGGGGAAATGGCATTATTTGAATCAGGTCCGAGAAAAATTCTTAAAAGAATCAGGAAATTTGCCAGCGAGGGCAGCGTAAATCGAGTATCCTCCACCGTAAAAGAGGAGAGAAGCAGACTTCTGGAAGAAAGCGGAGTTGCTCTTGAACTGATCGAACTTCTTCTTGATATAGGTCATCCGAATCTTGCAGCTGATGTCGGTGGAGAAACTATACATCGTCACAGACAGGTTACCGGTGAAGTACAGAATCTATTCATTAAGCGGCTGAATGAGTTTTCCAGGTCAACCGATCTCTTGAGAGCAACATGGAAGAGCTTTATTGACAGGCATGATTTCAAGAGTGCGCTGAATGTGCTTGGGAAAGCAGATGAAATAGCTGTATCCAACCTTTTTGCGCTGATAGAAGATCGGACCGCGAATTCAACCAGATTTGACGGAACTGTTCATCCGGAAGCCGATCAATCATCGCTTGTAGAATGGGCGCTATGTCTATACCACAATGAACAGAGGAATGAAGCAATCGATTTCCTCTGGAAAATCAGCAGAGAAGTGGAGTTTCCGCACAGAGATATTTCACTGCTTGCGTTCTGGATAGGGAATCAGGTAAAACAGCTTGAAAGCGGGCAATTGATAGCCATGATGGGTATTTCAGCGCTTTCAGGAAAGATGGATATGGCAATGCAATATGCCAATCAGCTTACTGGAAGCGATTTGTCACAGGATGATGCTGTTGATGCTGCTGATGTTATAGAAAAATGGATGATACCTGCTGACAGATCAGGCAGATCATCGGCAGTGCTTGCGGAAATGTTTACAGCAGCCGGGAAAACTGAAGCCGCATCCAGAATTCTTGAGAATGCATACGGTGATACTCTGGACAGAGGAAAACTGGAAACAGCCATTGAAGACCTGGTTTCGCATCCGGAGAGTGGAGCTGCTCCTCTTCTGCTTGCCGCGCGAATGGATCTGGAAAATGGAAAAACAGCAGAAGCCGCAGAAGCAATTGAAAGAGCTTTCGAAGCTGGTAACGCTGACAGCGGCAGACTGATTGAGGTTTGCAGAAGTCTGATATCAGCGACGGGGGATTATACAGGCACTATAGCAATGAAGCTTGCGTCGTATCTTGTAGACAATGGCAATGTGAAGAACGCAGTGATATCACTTTTCCCTATTCTGAATTCTGATGCGTCATGGGTATTTGAACAGGTTCAGAAACTTCTTGTGCATGATAAAAACAGCGCTTCAGTTCTATCCCTTCTTGCTGCTGTGCTTTTTGAAACGGGCAAAAAAGGTAAAGCAGCTGCGACCCTTGATCACCTGTCACGGAGACTTGATAAGAATTTCTGTTCGGAATCAGCTGAGGTTCTCGATTCACTTGAGGATCAGATTATCAAATATCCGGAACTCAGAGAAGCGAGAGCTCTGTTCCGGTTCAGATCGGATAGACTGACTGATGCCGCATCTGACTGGTTCTCGATATTCCTTACCGGCAGGATCCCTTCGATAGAGGGGCAGGAGCTGCTGACAAGTGATAGTATTGAAGTTGGATCCGTTTCAGAACTTGAGGAAGCAAACTTTGCACCGACCAATTCCTGGCAGGCATATGTTGCTGCTCTTATCAGTCTCAGAGAAAAGAATGCCGAAACCTCAAATGAATATCTGCTTCTGGCGCTTGATGACATGGAATATCAGAGCAGTATTGCGGAAATAATTTCCGGGTTGTCGGCTGATCTTCTATGCGAACTGGATCTAAGGAACATTCTTCCTAAGATTTCTTCAATGAAGGCTACTGCAACAGTGGCTTCAATTCTTGAGTGTCTTGGAGGTACGGAAGATTGGAAGCTTTCTCTCGTTACAGAGCTAGATTGGGGCAATCCGACTGAGGAAGCCGAGTTCAGGCTCAGATATCTTCTTGCTCAGGGCAAGATTATCCTGGCCGGATCATCTTATATAGATGGCAGTATCGATGATACATTTATGCGGGATATTGCTCACGCCTGTCAAACAGCGGTTCAGGATAAAACCGGAGAGTCTATGGAATTTCTTGAACAGCCGGTGACGGCAATCAAGACCAGTAAAATGGCCAGAGAGCTGCTTGAATATCTGTTGCAGAGAGCTCCAGCCTTCAATATTAGAACAAGGGAACTGATTGCAATATCTTATGAGACTGAGAAGAGATTTGATGATCTGGCCAGGATTCTTTCTCCAGTTCTATCAGACAAGAGAATAGTAGGTCTGCTCGAACAGATGCATGAGCGTCATCCCGGTGAGTTCACGATAATTGATTCACTCACAAGAGCATCTGTTCAGACGGGGGATTTCCAGCGATTCAAGGAGTACTCTGCTCTGATGATTGATCTTGATGCTGATTCGAGTGCTGAACTGGTAGAAATGGCTGTATCCATGGCAATAATGACGTCATCGGGAGAAGCATATCTGTATGCTGCCCGAACGGCAAATAGAAACGGAATTGACGCGGATATTGACGATCTTATCACTGAGGCTGTCCTTCTTCGACCGGAGCTTGTTTCTGAAGGTCTTCTAACCGAGTTTGCGCAGCTTGGGTCCGTCTCAAGAATTATCTGTTCAATTGCAGCCGGTGATTCGGAAACGTTAAATGAGATCATCAGGGATCAAACGGATATTGCCATTCCGTTGACTGAGGAACTGCTTGATATCGCTATCAGAAACTGGTATCCGGCGGATAATGCTGAAGCTCTTTTGGGTCTGGTCAGATCTGCATCTTCTCTTGGATTTAAGAAACATGTTGAAGAAATACTCTGCAGTGTTTCGCTGGAGGGTGTAGAGCCATGGGACTTGATCGCTTCTGAGAAGCTTCTTCGTGAGGTGATTGCCGGAAACGCGAAGAGAAACTCCATCTGGAAATATGTAAAGGTCGACAAAATAATAGCCGAGGCTCTTGAGAGGCTCTTCCCGGATGGATATGACGGTATCAATCCGGAAGAGGCTAAAGTTGTTGCTGAAGCTGTTCTGAAGTCAGGCCAGGGTGTGAGAAGACTATTCAAGCTGGCAGATGACAGGATGCTGTTTCCCCCTGAAGACACATCACTGAGGCTTAAGCTGGCTGAAGCGTGCATGAAGACTCTGCCTCTCCCCGGCTCCGAGGATTCTCTGTCTTCTCAGGAAACAGTCGGACTCGTGCGGATTCTGTTATCCGCGGGGATGCTGTCCGAAGCAGTGTCAATCGCAAGAGAGGAAAGTACGGATGAGTTGCTCTCCATAATAAGGAGTGAACTGCAGGACGCGAGGATTAAATCATCTGCATCAGGTATCGAGAGGGCTTCCATTCTGGCAATATCAGGAGATGCAGAGGGAGCGTTAAAGGAGATTGACAACCTTGACGGAGAATATCCGGAAGCTCAGGATATAACAGCTCTTGCTCAATGGAATCTGGGCTTCCGAAATCAGGCTATTTCGACCTGGATTAATGAATACAGAAAAACAGGCAGGGAGATGCCGCTTAAAAGATTGGTATGGGCCATAGGGCAGACTGGTGCGCTGATGGAAATATCTGCTCTTCGCAGATTTCTGGCGGATAGACACCCGGCTCTTACATCGATTATAGAAAACACAGGCGTTCTGGATAATAGCAGTGGACTTGATTTACTGTCCGGACTCCGGATCAATCCTAAAATGAAGAAGGTGAACAATGGCTAAAGTACCAGAATCTGACAAAAAGGGACTTTCGACGGAGGAGCTTCTAACCGGAATCGGAAAACTCCTATACAAACTCAATGAATCCGTTGAGAATGGTAATGCTCGTCTTGAGAAGCTGGAAGAAAACCTTCTGACATTGCTTCAGGAGAAATTAGATGGTATTGCCGGGCAGCTTGTGAAGACAAATGAACTGCTGGCTGGAGATTCCACTGATCCGGTTGATAAAAAAGTTTTTGTCAAAGAACTTGGAAAAGTAACCAAACTTCTTTCTGAATCCGCAAAGTCAATTGAAAAAACCGTAAAAGATGTGATTGGCAAGCAAGATAAAAAGGGTGGAGACGCACTCGCTGAAAAAGTCACTTCTATCGACAAAACGCTCAGGGAGAATTCTCAATATCAGAAGGAACAGCTTGAGGAAATGAGCAAAATGCTTTCTCTTCATTCCGTTGAAGTAAAGGATAACCGCGTGAAAGAGTTCAATCGATCGGCGGTAATGCATTTCAATAACGCGGAATACGAACAGGCTTTATCCTGCCTGCAGGATGCCATCGAACTCAGCCCTGATAATCCTGGACTTCTGGCAAACTTGGCTCATATAAAAGCTTCTCAGGGAAAACTCGATGAAGCAGAAGAGAGTTTCAGGAAAGCTCTGAAAGCTGACCCGGATCTTGAACCTGCTATTTCAGGCCTCGGAACAATTCTTGTTCACACCGGACGGGCGAATGAGACTATTGAATTCCTTCAAAAATTCTTTGATAGAGAATCAGAACCTTCAATTGGAGTCATGATCGCCATGAGCAGAGCTTACTCGGCGGAAGGGAACCACTCAAAAGCCGTTGCTCTTCTCGAGAAGGCTGAGAAGGTAGCTCCAGGACATCCGGAGCTGGAACAGGAACTTGCGAAGTACCGTTAGGGATGATCCATTGAGGGTTCTTCTTTCTATTTCATGCATTTTACTGATCGGCTGCACCACAGTTCAGCCGAACGGGAATCAGCCAGCTGATCTGTCTCCGGAGCAGAGAAGCTGCCTGGCTGAAACATGCGGGGATTCTCTCGCTTCAATAGGACTGAGTGATGAAGCTCGAGAATATTTCATCACGGCTGCACTCCTGAGAACTCCGGAGGATTCATTAAGAAATGATCTGATCTGGAAGGCGGCAGGTGTCAGTGATGCTTCAAGTGTAATCTGCGCACAGCTCCTTCTTGAACAGACAGATTCGCTTGCTCCTTACAAAGCTCTTCAGCTTGGTGGACATGAAGTGGGAAGAGAATTGATCTCATACATTTCCAGGCAGGATTGTGTCATGCCTGAGTACCTGTATCTTGTTCTTGCTGATTCTCTTCTCATGGGAGGAGAAGCTGCTCTTGCTCTGACGATCATTGGGAATATCCCTGAGGATCTTCCGGAAACGGCTCTTCGCAGCAGAACAGAAGTCATCTATCGTGCTTTGCTGGAAACAGGAAAATTGTCAGACGCTGATTCTGTTTTTCTGGCTGCTGAGAGTTCAGGAGATGATGAATTATTATCGTTACTCTGTCATTACAAAGGCAGCTGGATGATTCGGAATGGAACTCCAGGATACAGAGAGATATTTCAGAGAGCCTTTGAACTATGGCCTGCTGCTCCAGTTCATGCTCATGGATACGATATGCTTCGAGAATTCATACTGAATGATAAAAGCATGGCTGCCGCAGTTGCTGATCCATTCTATTCAGGAGGGCTGTGGAACGAACTTTTCGATATTGCCGTCAATTCCCCTGATCCTGATCCTCACCTGTGGTATCTGGCGGCAAGGACAAGAGACAGACTGGGATTTTACGAAACAGCAGTGGAAATGCTGGAAACGTACCTTGAAAAATGGCCTGAAGGACGTGATACACCCGATGTGCTGATTTATCTGGGACGCAATCTCGGACGGAACGGTAACTGGCGCAGGGGACTTGATGTTATTGAACAGTATGCGTCGGAATTCCCGGATCATCACAGGATCGGGAATCTCCCGTGGTATGCGGGGAACATGCTGACTGAGAACAGACAGTGGCAGCAGGCTATTCCATGGTTCCGCACGATGGTCGAGAAATACCCGTTCAATGTTACAGCTGATGATGCCCATTTTTATCTGTGCTTCTGTCTCATGAAGACAGGCAGAATATCGGATTCGATGGAGGAATTCGGTAATTTCATTTCAAGGTGGACGGGAAGCGTCTATCTCTCCTCAGCGAAGTACTGGCTGGGAAAGCTTCTTCTCGCAGAGGGTAATCCGGACGGTAGTGTGATTCTTGAGCAATTGATTGACGAAGCTCCGTTCAGCCTTCCAGCGAATTTTGCGAGGAAACTCCTTGGAAAACCTGCCTGGAAACCCGTCTTTACCGGGGAATCTCTAGCTGACTGGATGAACAGACATGGACATTCTCCTGCCCGGCCTCCAGAGGAAGCTCTTCGAGGATTATTTCTGCAGGAAGCCGGCTTGAGGCATTTCGCAGATGGAGAATTCAGGAAAGCGGAAGAAATTGCGGGGGGACCCGATTACCTTGCGCCTTTCTACCTTCAGAATGGTGTATGGGAGAGAAGACCCATTTCCGGTTATATGATGTGGGATCTTGCAGAAGATGATAATGATCGCCCTCGAGAGCTCTGGATGCTCCGTTATCAGATGGCCTGGCCGGAACTCGTTGTGCCTGCCGGAGAGAAATACGGACTTGATTCACTGTTCGCATGGGCTATCATAAGGAATGAGAGCATGTTTCAGCCGACCTGCTATTCGGAGGCGGGAGCCCGAGGACTTATCCAGATGATTCCCAGTACATCGGAGTATGTAGCGCTGGAGCAGGGCTGGAATTACTACTCTCCTGACAGGCTTTACGATCCGGCGGTTTCGATTGAATACGGCATCTGCTACATTGCCGGCGTCCTCCATGAGTTCAGCGGTAATCCTGTCATAACAGCTGCCGCATACAATGGAGGTCCGCATAATGCGATTCACTGGGGAGCAAATGATATGGAAACCGATGAGTTTTTTTCACTGATTACATACAATGAAGCAAAGATATATACGCAGAACGTTCTTCATTCATACATTATTTATAGAGCACTCTACCTGGATCAGGAATAAATGTCTATATTCTTCTTGAAATAGAGATTTGTTTTTATAAATAATCGAATGAATTGAATTCAAGTTGTATAAGAAACACCTGAGTCAATACAACTGGTTGCTGACAAGCGAAAACGCTGTATGAAAACACGCCGACCCATATCGATTAACAACAGCCTCGTGCATGGTATATGCAACTACTCATGCAGACTGTGCGGAATAAATAAAGCCGGATACAGCGGCCCGAGAGAATTTCAGCCATATATTGTTACGAAAACCCTTATTCAACGGGTAGTGAAATCAGCCGAATCCGGAATTCATGTGCGTTACATAGCCAATTCAGGAGATGGCGAAGCAACACTTCACCCGGAATTCGTTCAGAGAATGAGGATGTTCGGTGATATGCTGAGGGAATGGGATATATCCGCAGTTCCACCGCCGGAAGTTTCCGTCGTGACGAACGGTTTGAGATTGAATGCGCCAGGGATAATGGATCCATTTCTTTTCAATAATATCTCACTGATTATTTCCCTGCCTACAATAAAACCGGAATCATATGGTTTGATAATGATGGGTGACGGTAACAGTGGAGAAGCACTGCTCTCCAAAGTACTGCCCGGTGTTGAGAAGGCAATGGAGTACAGAGCAAAGGGGCAACTGTCAAAGCTTTTATTTCACATCTCCCCGCCGGAAATTGATATCATAAGACCTGATTTCCCGGAGACAATTGACTACCTGACTACGCTTGCAGGCAGGAAAGGGCTTGGCGAGATAGAACTGGTGCTGTTTCCCGCGACCAGTAACCGGTCAGGCCTGATCCGGAACTCTGTTGTCAGAGTCGATATGTACAAAGATCTGTTCAGGAGGTACAACGGACATGCTGTTAATGGTGTGAACATCCGGATGAAGCTTGTTCTGAAGCGTTTTTTCTCAGGCATAGGCGAGATAGCAGACCTTGTGCGAAGTTTCAGATTTCCCTGTCTCTGGAACGCGAACTTCTTTATTGCCGCCGATGGAAGTTCGATCTGCTGCAACGACCAGTCTGCATCGAACCCTCTCGGCAATATTCTTTATGATTCAATCGATACCTTGATGCAGTACAAAGAACAGTATATGCCGGGTCAGATATGTGCCGGCTGTAATCAGAGACCGGATCGGCTCAAAGGATCCCCTGAAGCTGTTCTGTTTTCCTCCATCGTGAGATTTAGTATATGGCTGGCTGCAATACGGAACCGGTCTTCAGCATCAGGTGACAGCATATTAAAAGAAAAAGAAACACTTCTTACTAAAAAGGACACTCGGACGGAATGACAACCGGACTAAAGAAGTTAAACAAATCAGTCGAGGATAAAACAAATGTGATTTCAGATGCCACTCTTCCGGATACCATAGATGAGATAAAAGAAGCATTCAGATTATTATATGATACTTATATTTCATCCGGTCTTCAAAATCCGGATCCTTCTTCAATGAAGATAAGCTTCCACAACCTTCTGCCGATAAGTTTTCCGATAACTGTCAAGAAAAACGGGAAAGTCTGCGGCACACTGACTGTAATTCAAGAGTCTGATGATAGACTTCCTATTAACGAGCTTTTCAACAATGAGATTGGCAGAATACGGAAGAAGGATTCCCTCATATGCGAGTTATCCGGTCTGGCAGTGGATACTTCACTGACGAACAGTGAGAGTAGAAAAGTTCTCCTTTCTCTTTTCCGAAAGGCTTTTATTCTGGGGCATGATCTCCTGGGCTGCACTGATTTCTGCATGATGGTGAATCCGCGTCACTGCAACTATTACCAGAAGGAATTCAATTATGAAAAGATTGGACAGATAAGGAGTTACAAAAAAGTGAATGGCGCGCCTGCCGTCCCTATGAGGCTTGATCTTGAAAAGGGTGCTGAGCTGTTCAGGATAAGCAACCCCCGTCTTTACAAATATTTTTTTGTTGACGACCATCAGGTGATCAAAGAAAGGACTTTCCATGAATTGCATAAACAAAAGAATTTGCATGGGATAAAGTACATTAACAGCCTTTTGGAAAGCAAAAAGGATCTTCTCACGAACCTGACAGAAGAAGAGAGCGAGATTCTCTTTCGCTATTATCCTGAATTGAGATATGCTGAACCGGTTAAGATACTCCTGATCTCATCCAACAGAGAAAGGCATCCCTGGCCGATTCCCCCCATCGGGGCATGTTATGTTGCTTCAAGTCTGAAGCGCTCAGGCTTTGATGTCCAATTGCTGGATATACTCTTTTCTGAAAACCCTTCTTCAGAGATTGCTGAGAAGATTCAGCGATTCAAACCGGATCTGGTCGCCGTCTCAATTCGTAATATCGATAATCTGGATTTCCAGTACTCCCATTATTATCTGGATGATGTTAAAGAAAACGTGATCAATCCTGTTAAAAGCGCGACATCCGCGCCAATTGTAATAGGAGGCGCGGCTGTCAGTATCATGCCGGAGCGGATCATGGATTTCCTGGGCGTGGATTATGCGGTATTCGGTGAGGGTGAGGAAACTATGCTCCGGTTCGCCAGGTATCTTCAGTCAAATTCTGACATTTCATCGATAGGCGGTCTTCTGTACCGGAATGACGGCGAAATAATCAGAAACCCTGTTGAAAGGATAAAAGATCTGGATGGGCTGGCTCTGCCCAGTATATACAGGTGGGTTGACTGGAAAAAATACGGGAGAAACTATGCCCCATATCCGATTCAGACAAAGCGGGGCTGCGCGCTTACATGCAGCTATTGCGTTTACAACAAAATAGAGGGGTGTCATTACAGATTGAGAGATCCTGAAAAAGTTGTTGATGAGATCGAGGATATTATTGAGAACTGCAAACCCCAGGTAATTGAGTTCACTGATTCAACATTCAACATTCCCCTCGAGCACGCATTGGAAATCTGCAGGGAGATAATCAGAAGAAAAATCAGAGTATCATTCAATACGATGGGAATAAATCCCGGCGCCGTTACCGAGGAGCTTGTTGCGCTGATGAAGGAAGCCAATTTCATGGAGGTGTCCTGCACACCCGAATCAGGCTCTGAGAGAATGCTTAAGGCTCTTGGGAAGAACTTCACATTGAAGCATGTTGAACAGGCTGCCCGATTCCTCAGCAGAGCCGGCATACCTGTTGTCTGGTATTTCCTTTTCGGAGGACCCGGAGAGGATGAAAGTACAGTCAGAGAAACCTTCAGTTTTATCGAAAAGAATATCGTAAAACAAGATCTGGTCTTCATAACAAGCGGCATCCGAGTGCTTCCGGGCTCGCCGGTTTACACCTTTGCCAGGCAGAGCGGCCAGCTTCCTGACAGTACGGATATATTGAGACCGGTCTGGTTCCAGCCGGAAGGGATCAATATTGAAACTATGTTATATATGATCAACAGGGAAGTAATAACTCATGGCAACTATATTAACCTTCAGGACAATACGGATAAATCCGTATTGGCAAGGATTCTGAAAAAGGTATATTCATTTCTGGGACTGAAGGAACCAATATGGAATAATGTTATTCGAAGGGATCATATTTTCAAATTATCCGGTTATAACAGATACAGGCTGTGGAAACTGGAAACAGAACATAGAGCATACTCTTAGTAGGGATTTTAAAATGATATACGTAGGCATGAGTCAGGATACTGAGTCGGAAAAGGCTGGCCGTGAAGCTGCCGGTGAGGCAAGGAACCAGATCATCGGCAAGGATTCAGTTTCCTGGGTGCTGGCATTCTGCGGCGGCCGGCATGAACCGGAC
>DAOWNO010000278.1 GCA_030642525.1 Candidatus Aegiribacteria sp. | reverse complement strand
GAGTGGGGTGATGATCCTGGTTCGGGCGGAGAGGAATAATACCCCGGGGGAAGGATTACCGTGGAAATCGAAAATGGCGGAACACCGACGTTTTCATCAACCGGGAATCTATGCCTGTCATCTAATCCTGTATTATCCGTATCTACCTTGATTTTCAATACAGACAATCCCGGATTAGTGGAAATCACCGTATACGATATGGCCGGTCATATAATTGAAACTCTGCTCAGAGAAGATCTGGCTGCGGGAGAACACTCGATTGTCTGGGACACGGAACGTCTTGTGTCCGGAACTTATCTGGTTAGATTCAGAGCGGATGATTTCATTGAAAGCATAAAAGCGGTCAAGTTCTGATCTGATCTTACTGACCGGAAAGAATGCGGGGGAGCATTGCTGCTCCTCCCGCCCGTCTTTCTACCTGTTCAGCTATATCTGTTGCAGAATATCTTCAAGCTCGTTTACATATTGTCCGATTGTAGGCGTAGTTCCGATTATCCTGTCAATTTCAGCTCCGTCAGCTTTTGCTATTACGATGCAGGGAATTGCTGATACGTTGTACTGCATGGCGTAAGGTCCGCCCGCAGGGCTGTCGACATCCAGTCTTAACAGAACAAAATTGGAAAGCACCGGATGCATCTCTTCGCTGGTAAAATACTCTTCCCCGAGAGTTACGCATGGACCACACCAGTCGGCGTACATGTCAATCAGAAGAGGCTTGCCTGATATTTCCGCTTCGGTACTGGCTGCGTCAAAATCATCATTGAACCATGTCAGTTCTTCCAGAGGCCCACTGCCGCTTTCTGTAACAGGGCCGTCATTCTCAGCCTGGCCGCAGGCCATTGAAAGCATTCCGGCAAGCATGAGCACTGTCAGATATTTTTTCATTTTCATCCTTTCATGATGTGTACATATCTTCGTGACAGCGTATATATACAAAAATACTCACGTATTGTTCCATATGTAACTATTAGGAGCCCTTTATGAGACCTGTTACCCCTCTTTTAACTGTTGATGCGATCATAGAAATGCCTGATGAACGGATAATTCTCATAAAGCGGAAATACCCTCCCCCCGGCTGGGCGCTTCCCGGAGGATTTGTCGATCCGGGGGAAAGCCTTGCTGAAGCTGTCAGAAGAGAAGCGTTCGAGGAAACATCGCTGAATATCGAATCCGTTCGATTATTTCACATCTATTCAAAACCCTGGCGCGATCCCAGAGGTGATACGGTCAGCGTGGTTTACTGCTGCAGGGCTGAAGGGATTCCCTCAGGAGGAGACGACGCTGCTGTCGCTGAGGCATTCAGTCCGGAATCTTTTCCTCCTGATATTGCTTTTGACCACAGGAAAATCCTCAATCAGTTTCTGGATTGGAAGAGAACAGGCAGACTGCCTTCGGTAGAAGAATAGAATTACTGTATAATAAAGTCTATTCTCCGGTTCTCAGCTTTTCCCTGTGGAGTGGAGTTTGAAGCTATCGGGCTGGACTCACCCATTCCTCTCGTTGAAAGTCTCCCGGAAGCAATACCATGCTGAATAAGATAGTTTTTAACACTCTGTGCTCTTCGCAGACTGAGATCCTGATTCAGGGAGGAACTTCCGTCTGAATCGGTATGCCCCACGATCTCAACTGTCACCCCGGAGTTATCTTTCAGCAGCGAAACTACCTCATCAAGGATCCCATGGGATAAAAACTGGATGACATCACTTCCGGTGTTGAAATATATGCTGGTGAAACTAAGCGTTTCTCCGCTTTCCAGAGCCGGGTTCAAAGTGAAATCCGCGATGGTCGTTGCACCCCCGGATACTGATACTGTCTTAACCGATTCGATATATCCGTCAGACCTTGCCCGAAGAGACCATGTCCCGTCCGGAAGATTCATACTGAACACTCCTGAAGCACTGGAAACTGCTGACATATCGCTTTCTTCAACCGAAATAGAAGCTGTTAACGGAAACCCTGTATTATTGTCGCTGATGGTTCCGGAAACCTGCCCCCCAGCAGGAGTGGATCGATTAAGCCGAAAATCAACAGGAACGGATTCATTATCAGGAATAACAAGAGTTGCTGAAGAGGGGATGTAACCTTCAACCTCAGCCCTGGCAATAATTGTGCCGACAGTCACAGGCGCAGAGAAAAAACCTGTGACGGAATCAGAAAATGTAGGAGAAATTGGTTTCTCCGGGAAAGAAATTAAGCCGTATAAAGGCAAACCTGTTTCTTCGTCAAGGATTGTTCCAACCACCCTGCCAATTCCGGAACTGGTTCTAATGCTGAGATGGGAATCGAAACCAAGAGCCATCATTACGCTCCAGTCCCCTGGAAAACCATCTGGAAGCGGAAGTTTCTCCGTCCGGTACGGATCGGATTTCTCACGGTTATAATCAGAGAGTCCGAGTTCTCCGACAATGTCGAGGTATACTCCCGTTCCATCGAAAAGCCTTACACCTCCCGTAAATCTCGCGGGTGCTGAGTAGCCTTCATCTCCTTTTCTCGATAGAAAACTCCTAATGGAATACTCGGTAAACAGAATTGCCTGCGAGGTGTTCAGTGCTACTCCCAGACCTAAATCAATCGCTCCGTCTTTCTGATCCACACATCCTATGATGGAGTCTTCATACTCCTGCCGGAAGCTGGAATAACCAAGATTCACATTCGCCTCCAGCATTCCGAACCCTGTCGATGCCAGAGCAAGAAATCCCCACGAGTTCTTTCCGGTGGAAAGAAACGGTCTGCGCACCTGAAGCCGGAGGGCACCTTTGTCCCAGTACCCGTCATAATCTCCTATAGTATCAGGCACCGGCGATCCCATCGGAAAGCCGATCCACAGCATACATCCCGCTGTAATCCATGAAGACACGGATCTGCCGTACTTCACGGATGCCCTGATATCACCGGGACCCCAGATCGCATCCATTATTCCAACATAATCACTTCGAATATGTACCTGGTCGAACTGATAGGCATTTGCAAGGTAGCTCATTGTCATGGCCAGCTCCACATTATCAGTGATAGCCAGCCCGAAATCAATAGTACCGTCAATGTAATGTTCGCGGTCTTCCACATATAGAAGCGTATCTATCTGTGAATCTTCTCTTATGAAATGAAGAGTGTCCTTAACAAGAGCCTGCTGATAGAGAGCTGATATGAAAAATGAATAGGTTCCAGCTGAGGGTGTCTCTGCTGAAACGGTTCTATAGAAGCCCCGCGTACCATAGAAACAGGGCATTGAATAAGATGGAATAATCAAGATAAGAAGAACTGCAGCCAGTCCGATGGGAACAATCCTTACTCGCATTTGTCTTCCCAATCCTTTGAAACTGACCACATCCCCTCTTGTGGTCTTCATGAGGAGGCGAGGGGCGGATAATCCGCCCCTCTCTATCAAAGTATCTAGTTCGAAAGAACCGTAAATTCTATCCTTCTGTTCATTGCCTTGTTTGAAGCAGAAGTGTTCGGCACAACAGGATTGGCTTCTCCGAAACCAAGTGTTGTCAATCTGGCAGCGGATATCCCGCGCTGAACAAG
>DAOWNO010000303.1 GCA_030642525.1 Candidatus Aegiribacteria sp. | reverse complement strand
GACAGTATCACTTCTCAGATCGACTTTTATCCTGTTCAATTGATGAATGTCCCCCTGTTAAGGCTTTGAGTATTTTCTCATTGCTTCGGCGAGAATCTGATTCATGATTTCAGATGATGATTTTCCGGACGCTTCCCAGAGTTTTGAAAACATGCTGATTTCCGTGAAACCCGGAATAGTATTTATTTCATTAAAGTAAACCTCACCATCAGAAGTCAGAAGGAAATCCGCTCTGGCGAAACCACTGCCTTCCAGTAAAGAGAATACTTTTTCGGCAATTACTTTGATTCGGTCTGACATCTTATCGGATAATGGCGCAGGAATAATAAGCTTCGAATCGTCGCAATCATATTTTGCCGTATAATCATACCACTCCAGGCCCGGTACTATTTCACCCGGAACAGAAGATAAAACCGTTCCTGATTCAGTAAGGAGAGCTACTTCAATTTCCCTTGCATTCGTAAGACCGTTTTCGATAAGGATCAGACTGTCATATCTGAAAGCAAGTGTCAGGGCATCCTGAATTTGCTCGGGAGAATCAACTCTTGATATTCCAACACTGGAACCCATCCTGGCCGGTTTGACGAATAAAGGATATCGAAGAGATTCGAGTTCTTTATGCGAAGGAGGTAAATCCTGCGAAAAGCTCATCCAGGGAACAACCTGTATCCCTTCGGATGAAACGAGTCTTTTTGTGGTGATCTTATTCATTGCCAGAGATGATGTCATAATAGAAGCTCCAGCATATGGCCAGCCGGCAATCTCACATAATCCCTGGGTTGAGCCATCTTCCCCCCATGGGCCATGAAGTACGGGGAATACGAGATCAAACTCTATTTCTGTTTCATCGATGAACAGCTTCCAGACAGGATATCCGGCGTTGAGCGCAACAGGTGACCTGTCAAGAAACCATTCTCCGTCTTTACTTATTTCAACAGAAACGATTTCATGTCCTGATTGCTCAAGAACGGAGCGGACAAACAACGCGGACTGTACGGATATATCCCGCTCCGCTGATCTTCCCCCGGAGAGAAGCATTATTTTCATTTCTCGCCTCCTGCAGGTTTTCATCCGAAAAGGGATCTTGACCGAACCTTTTCGGCTGGTAGTTTATCCAGACGGTTGTTGAATGCTAATATATGATTACTTTCCATATCCGGCAGGTTATATCTCATATCCAGCCGGTATTCCGGAGGCAATATGAAAATTCTCATAACAGGCGGAGCCGGTTTCATAGCTTCTAATGTAGCAGATTCACTTATAGAAAAGAAACATGAAGTTCATATACTTGATAATCTTTCTACGGGATTCATCGAAAATGTCAATCCCGATGCGATATTCCACGAACTCGATATAAGAAGTAAAGACGCTTTCGATCTCATAGCTCTCGGGGAATATGATATTCTCTGCCATCACGCGGCACAGATGGATGTAAGAAGATCTGTAAGAGAACCTGTTTTTGACGCTGATGTTAATATTGAAGGCACTCTCAATATTCTTGAAGCCTCAAGAACAGGTGGTGTTCGCAGAATTGTCTACGCCTCTACCGGAGGAGCTGTCTACGGGGAACCTATGGAACTTCCCGTCCCGGAAACGCACCCGGTCAATCCCATATGTCATTATGGAATCAGCAAGCACACTGTAGAACACTATCTTTTCCTTTACAGGTTCCTTTATGGGCTGGATTATGTGATTCTCAGATATCCGAATGTTTACGGTCCCAGACAGAATCCGTACGGAGAGGCAGGTGTAACAGCAATTTTTACTCTTGCATATTTATCAGGCAATCCTCCTTCGATCAACGGTGACGGAATGCAGCTGAGGGATTACGTCCATGTCTCTGACATAGCAAGAGCAAACGAGATGGCGATGGATCTATCAAGAACTGATATCTCAGGAGAGATCTTCAACATCGGCTGGGGTCTCGGAAGATCTGTTCTTGAGCTTGATCGAATTATTCGGGAATTTACAGGGACTGATCTTGAACCTTTATTCGCTCCCCCGCTCCCTGAGGAAATCCTTCAGATAGCACTGGACAGCACAAGGGCAAGAGATATCCTGGGATGGACACCTTTAATCAAGTTTGAGAAGGGTCTTGATGATCTGGTGAAGTACCACCGCAGGAAAATGGCAGAACAATGAACCGTGCGATGCCGGTTTTCCTTGACAGAGACGGCGTGATTAACAGAGACAGCGCTGATTACATTCGATCATTGAAGGACTGGATCCCACTCCCCGGTTCTATTGAGGCAATAGCGAATCTCAGTAATGCTGGTCATCCTGTCATAGTTGTCACGAATCAGTCAGCAATATCACGGAAATACTGCCTTGAATCGGATGTAATGGAGATACATCAGCACCTGATTCAGCTTGTCGATAACGCCGGAGGGAAAATTGACGGTATTTACTACTGTCCTCACCATCCTGATGATGATTGCGATTGCAGAAAACCGAAAACCGGTATGCTGGATACAGCGAGAGAAGAAATGAATCTCCCCCCCGGCGGCTATCTCGTTGGTGACGCATCATCTGATATGGAAATGGGAAGAAGGGCGGGACTGAAGACGATTCTCGTCCTTACAGGCAGAGGACTGGATCAGCTTGAGCTTATCAAAATGAAAAATTACCCTTCGCCATGGAGAGTAACTGAGGATCTTGCATCCGCTGCTTTGATTATTCTGGAAGATTCAACCGGTTAGATTTATCTGTTATTCATCTTCAACAATGTGCAGTTTCTCGAGGTAAGCAATCAGTCTGTTAATACCTTCTTGAATATGTTCTCTATTCTCTTCTTTTCCAGCAATTTCAATGAAAGCTCCTATTTCAGTAATCCCGTCAAAACCGTATCCTGCTCCTGAACCTTTCATGCTGTGCCCGCATCTCTCAATATCTCTGTAAGAGTTTTTCACAAGAAGATCTTTCATTTTACCGACATCCTCATGTCTGTGTTCAATATATCCGGGAATCAGAGACATCAGCTCGGAATCGGCATGTATTTCATTTCTATCTTTATTGCTGATATCCTTCAAATCGGAGGATGGGGAATTATTATCTCCGATCACCTTTAGAAGTTCGGCTTTACTGACAGGCTTCGCCAGATGCACATCGCATCCCGCATCAAAGCATTTTTTATCCTCTG
>DAOWNO010000191.1 GCA_030642525.1 Candidatus Aegiribacteria sp. | reverse complement strand
ATACTGAGATGGATGGAAATAACCGGCAAGCCTTCTTTTCTGTTCACCTACCTCTCGGCAGGCGGATGTTTACTGGGATTGTCGGGCAGAAATTTCGAATAAAATATCTACAAACTACATGGTAGTAATTCTTACCATTGGTTCTGCTTTACGTTTCTACAGGATTAGTATGGAGTATGTTCAGTTCACAGCGGCTGGAATCTGGCATTTTTCCTCTCTTATTATCTCACTCTGAAGTAATGCTGGAAGGAAAACCCATAGAACCGTATATCTATAACTTGTCAATACAGCTGCAAATCCAGAGGCAAAAAGCAGCATTATTACGGCGCAGAAAATTCCGATTGATATACCCGCCCTGAGCTGATTGTCTGTCCTTACGAACAATCTGGCCGCTCTCACTGCGGTGGTAATGAATATTCCCAGCAGAATAAGAACTCCAATTATGCCCATATCCAGAGCAACAAGAAAGTAGGAGCTATCTACATAATAAACAGTAACAACAGATCCTATATCCGGTCTGTAGCATGTATAAACGGCACCAAGTCCTTTCCCGACTATCATAGAGGAACCGCGCAGCTCTTCTATTATAGCACTCCATGCAACAATTCTGGAAAATGTTGATACGTCAGTGATATAGCTGCCGCTCTCCGAACCGGTTCTTCTGATAATATTGGATGTTGAGACGATCCCCAGCGCAGATACCGAGAAGACTGTCAGAATTACAAGACCTGCAAGTACTGTCAGTGAGGCAACCAGTTTACGGCCAATTGCTTTGCCATCCTTTTTTCTGAAGAGATTAAGTATCCAGGCAGATGAAAGAGCAAGAAGTATTCCTCCCCATATGCCTCTGGTCTGCGAAAGTATTATTGCACTTCCCATAAGAACCAGAGATGGAACAATGAATATTATGGCTGGGCGGTTCTTCCAGTCCTTCCAGAGTCTTCCTATGAACATGAGCATCACAACCGCGAAAGCATTCGGCTGCCTGGTTGCGACCCTGATACCCGTGGTCTTTCTAATAAAGACATTCTCACCATAGCCTATATATCCCTTGATTGTGTAAATTAATGATCCAATTATGGTTGAAACAAGAAAAGCTCTCCACAACCATTTGGAATTATCTTTATCTGAAAGGATCCATAACAGCGGGAAGTAGAAGAAATACCCTCCGAATGTCTTTATCTGATCGATCAGTGATATACTCGATCGTCCGGCAGATATTCCCCTTAAGGCCGCAATCGATATCAGTATGAGGAAACAAGTTATGAAAATTCCCTGAACTCCTATCTTAATTCCTTTCATAGACATGTCTGGAAGTGAGATAAGCCATAACAATAACAGAAGAAGCAAAAGTAAATCATCCGGTCTGAATATGGAAATCTGCATTGCCTTCAATTGACCTATCGTGAACACTATATGCATCGAAAACACGAGTATGAGGACTCTTACAGGAGATCCTGCCAAAAGAAATAAAATCCCGGGAACGGTAAGAAGAAGAACTCCGGTCAGCAGATGATCTGTTATCATCGAAATAGTAAGCACGATACCTATCAGTAAAAGGAAGGCGGATGAGAACCTGTATTCCAGAACTTTTCCGCCCGGTTCCGAAGAATTAAGGAATTCAGGTATTCTCAGTTTATTCAGTTCTTTTCCTCCGTGTACCCATCACCGGCAGATTCACCGCTCCTGGTCATAAAATTCCTTTTTGCGTCTTCAGCAGAAAATATAGCTCAACGGTTTTCTTAGTATAACCTGTGCGTGTTACCATAAGAAGTGTCATATCGTCCAGAGCCTTTGATCTTCATTGAAATAGACTATGAAAATGCTCTGGCGCAACAGGGAAGTCAGAACTTCCTCAGGAGTTCCGTTTGGGTGCTTTCTGAACCCTCCTGAGCAACTCAATTCATCGCAGGATCAGTAAGAGAATAGCCGGCGAGTTGTAAAGCTGAACCCACTGGATCTGTATGGTTTTTTTCAGGTAATCAGTAAGAGGATTCGATTAAATTCAATCCATATCCAAGAACATCATCATGGAGACTGCCTGGAACTCATATTCCTTTCTACCGCTGACAGCAATCTATTCCTAGCCTCGTTGACCAGTACATGCCAGTTGAATTTGCTCTCCACTCTTTTTCGACCACGACTGCCCACTTCGCGGGAATAGTCTTCATCTTCGAAGAGCCTGATGATTGCCGAGGAAATTTCCTCAACATCGAACGGTTCAACAAGCAATCCAGACACTCCATCTTCGATGGCATCGGGAATACCTCCCGACCTTCCTCCTATTACCGGAACGGAGTAAGCGCCGGCTTCAAGGAATACTATACCGAACCCTTCCACATGACCATTCCGCATCTCCCTGCTGGGCATAATGAAGATATCGGCAGCCTGATAGTAGAGATGTTTACATTCCTCGGAGACATACCCGCTGAAGAAGATCCTGTCGCTTAAATCGAGTTTAATGGCGAGTTGTCTCAGTTCCTCTTCGTAAGGGCCCTCACCTGCTATGATATAGAGAAAATCGGGTATCCTTTTCTTCACTATGCCAAGGGCTTCGATTACCTTGTCCACACCTTTTCTTTCGATGAGTCTGCCGATGGTAAGAAGAACTTTATCGGTAGCGGAGATCCCCTTCGGGAAGCATTTTTCGGTGATGTTGTCATCGCTTTCATTTTCGTTCAGGCTCGCAATGTCAAACCCCGGGTTCAGCACGGTTATCCGGCAGTCAGCCACACCGAAACCTGCCACCAGTTCTTTCGTGTAATTACTGCATGCAAAGAGAAGGTCCGCACCCATCAGCGGAAGCCACCTTTTGAAACGGCGAAAAAGGTTCAGCATCATTTTCAGGGGGTTTTTTCTTAAAGGGTATCTCTGAATAATCCTGAATCCGTAAGTAAAAAGGCAGAAAGGAACGCCAAGAGTTCTCGAAATCAGCCAGCATATGTGAGGCTGACTGGTCAGGGCGTTGCATATGATGATGTCCGTTTCACGGTCAGTCGCAATACTCCTGATGATGCGATACATCCGGATGGTGCGGCGAATCCCGGCTTCCTTGTTGTAGTCGAACAGTTTTGAATCACCTCTGACGACATTGTATATGCATGTTGAGTCGAAGTCGCGGGCCTGGGGATGAGTCATTGAAAAAACCGTCACCTCATCACCCATGAGCTTCAGCTGACGGGCGATATTGTGCGTATACTCGGATATTCCCCCTGTATTTGGTTTGAAATCCATAGCGACTATGAGAACGTTCATTCAGATCCACCCCAACTGAGATTCTGGTCAATATAGCATCGTATACTTATTCGCAATGCAGTAGCTGATGTAAGTTGCCTGTAATAGCTGACATCAATTACCGGAATAGTGTCTGGTCCAGATGATGTCATACCATGTGCCTGTTCATGTACCTGTTTGACGTAATAACCATCCATGTGCTGCCGAGGATAACTGCGGCAGCGGTTGCAATGGACGCTCCGAATCCTCCGTATCTTGGAATCAGGAAGATATTGAGCCCGACATTGACGATTGCCGAAATGATGACGCTGTAAAAGGAGTACTGCGGTTTACCGATAGCGGAAGACGCGGTGGCGAAGAAACTGCCGAATGGTCTGACCAGGGACAGGGCTCCAAGAACCAGGAGAACGTTCCAGCTCTCTGTGTACTTGCCGCTGTAGATGAAATCAAGCAGCTGTTTTGGAAAGAACACGTACAGAATTACAACAGGCAATATTATCATCTCCGACAGCAGAATGGTACTAAGGATCTTGGGTTTTATTTCATTTTTCCTGCCCTGGTTCCACAGTCTTGAAATGTGCGGCAGCAGAATCATGTTGGCTGCGGTAATCACCATGAGTATCATACCGGAGAGAGACCTTGAGGCACTGTATGCCGCCACATTATCCGGAGCTATCTTACCCAGCATAAGAATGTCAGTTCGTGTGTAGATGAAATTAGCCAGTGACGCTCCCATGAAAATGGCCGCGAAGCTCATGACCTCCCAAATCCGTTTCAGACTGATACCAGCCGATGGGGAGAAAATATCCCTGGCGAACCATGAACTTATCAGAAACGAAACGATATTCGAAATGATCATTGCCGTGAATATTTGATGGGCTGTCTGAAGGGTGTTACTGACGATGAGGAAGACCACTATTCCGCTCTTTACCGCGAACTGAGCGAGATCAGATATCATTACATCTTTGGTCCGGTGTACAGTGAGAAGGAGGAGTCTGGGCAGTCCGCTAAGTGTTCCCGTTACAACGATACATGCCAGCAGAACGGGAATGCCTGACAGATCCAGAGGCTGATAGAAAGATCCGATGACACCGCCTCCGGTTATAAGAAGGAACGCCGAGAAGAAAGAAAAACAGAAGGCCATCAGAATTCCGGAGTTGGCCAGTTGCTTCTCTCTGAGCCCATTTCCCTCCGAGGCCAGCTTCAGTATAGCCTGCTGAATGAATCCTCCGCCGAGAAGTACTCCGAACATCTCCAGGCTCTTCGCAACCGAATATATTGCGTATGCCGAAGAGGGAAGAGACCTGATAATGAAAATCGTGAGTATTCCCCATATGGTTATTGTCCCGCGGCTTATCAAGGCCGGAAGGCCTATTCGTACCAGGGTTCGCCTGGATTCGATGAGATACTTTAAGTAATTCAAGTCAAAGGGTGGCTTATCATGAGTGAGACTCTGATCGCCGGGATGGAACGGTTATGATTCTGCTTAATCTGATTCAAGCCAATCCTCCACCTCGTGTGTCATCATAAATGTACTTGCCGTCGAAGTAACCCATGCTTCTGCACAAACCGGGGATCTTCTTCCGGAAGTACAAACGAATATATACATTCGGCTGAAGTTGAAGTGT